>JAGVEP010000450.1 GCA_020058145.1 Phycisphaerae bacterium
GCCAGCGCCAGAACTTCAAACTGACGTTCGTCAGGTTGCTGCAATTGATGGCGGTGGTCGTCAGGTGGTACTCGGGGATGCTGTTGGCATAATCACCGGACAGGTTGTAGCCATAGACGTTGGTGCCGGTGTGCCCGTTGTTGGGATCGTGCGCGCCATACGCACCGCCGCCGCCGGTGGGATGACCCCAGGCCCACTGCCCGCCGGAGATGGTCCAACCGGGGTTGGTGTCCAGGGGCCAGGAGTACTGCAGTGTCGGCACGCCGATGGTCAGCACCACCGGCCGCGTCGTGTCGCCATCATGGTTGTAGTTGTTGACAAATGTCAGCGTATCGCTGTGGGGACCATTGCCGAGGCCATTCGCAAAGCCGTTGATCGCCACCGTGACCGCCACTTGTCCACCAGCCGGGATCGTGCCCGTGCCGCCCGTGAGCGTCAGCCAGTTGGCCGTCTTCGTCACCGTATACGGAATGTCCCAGGTGTCGAAGTTCTTCAGCGTGTACGTCACGCTGCTGGGCGTGAATGGCCCGCCGTGCGGACCCGAGGAGCTGAAGGTCCCGCCGGGCAACGCCTGCATCCCGTGCGGGGGCACATCGGGGCCGCCAAAGGGAAACGACGGGTCGCCGAGAATGTTGTACATCTCGAAGTAGCGTCGCGTGCTGCCGCCGGAGCCGAAGTGCGCCAGGTAGCGCATCTTCGTATCGATGACCACCGGTCCGACGCGCGTGGGCTGCGGGGAATTCGCGTCGAAAATGGCGTCGAAGAGCACTTTCTGGAGAATGTCATCCTCGGTCCAGTAGCTCGTGACCGATGAGCCAAACGCGATGGCGGCGCCCTTATTCACCGCGCGCGACCACGTCTCCATGAAACACTCGGCGGTGGTGTACTTCCCTGTCAGGCACGAGAAGCTGCACACGAAGGCATACATGTTCTGGTTGGTCAGGCCATTTACGTCGGCTGGGTAGAACACCGGGCCATCCGCCCAATAGGTTTCCGCGCCGTGCCCACTGTAAATGCCGAAGAAACGGCCGTTATTAAACGAATTGCGGACCTGCTGCGTCGTCGCATTGTAGGTATGGCAATAGAGTTTGTCCGAGGTGTACCCCAGGGGCGTCATGTAGTGGTCGATGCACCAGTTGTGGGTACCTTCGCTGACCGTGTAGTTGTCGCTGGACGCCATGAACACAGCCCGCATGAGATAGCCGGGATCGGCCAGCGGACCGGTCTCGTAGTAGAGAGTCTTGTCCACGACGTAGCCGAGTTGTGTGGCGTTGGCGACGGCGAAGCGCCCGATCGGTATGTCCGGATACCAGTCGCTCGTACCGTCCATGCAGGCGTATTGCAGGTCGGTCGCCGGGCTGTCGGATCCCAGTCCCACCCAGTGCGGGATCGTGTCGGTGTCACCGACCAGCAGAATAAAGTCCGGCCGGGTGCCCGGATTGTTCCATAGTCCTTGAATGTAGGTCTTGATTTGCGCGTTGGTGGTGCCTGCGGTCACTGGGTGCGTCGTCACCGTGTAACCCTGCGACGTTTTTGCGCTCGCGAACGAGGCAATCGCACCCTCCATCGTGCTGGCCACGATGATGATGTACCTGCCCGTGCCGCGCTGCTCGGCCGGGAGAAGCTCGGGATTCAGCACCCCACCACTCAGCCCCGGCAGCGGTGAGAACACATCGTCAGGCACACGGCTGCCGGCAAACCGGATCGTCGCCGTGATCTCAGGATAGAACGTCACCGTCTGCTGCGCCGCGTTGTAGGCTACCGGGCGGATTTCCAGCAGGCATAGCCGCTGGCCGCGAATCAGTCCCAGTTCTTCCACGTATACGCGCTCGGCGGGCAGGGCCGCGTCGAGTGCGTATGCTTGCGGGTCAATCTGGAATACGGCATTCTCCACCGCACCCGGGATCTTCGGAACCGGCAGTTGCACCGGGTAGACGCTCAGCGGCTGCCCCACCGCCGCGCTGTCGAGCGTATACGCCTGGCCGACCTCGACACGCCAGGTGATCGCGGCCCCGTATGGCGCGATAAACAGCCGACGGATGACCGGCAGCGCCGGAGTGCCGATTTCCCCGAACGGGGCGGCGTCCGGCCACGACAATCGCACAAATTGTCCGTGGTCGTTTTGAACCGTCTCCAGGCTCAACCCCAGCGCCGCGGCGGTCACACGCAGCGTCTCCAGATCGGAGGCCGTGACATCGATCACCGGCGCACTTTCCCCGGAAGCGGTTGCGGCGGTCAACCCGCCGGCCGGAGTAACGGCGTACCAATCCGCGGCGCTGGTCGCCGCAGGAACACACAGGACCACCAGCAGGACGGTCGCCAGGGACCAGGACAGTTTCGACATCGATCGCTCCTTTGCTCAAAATGCAGAAAATAGCCACAGACCGGCGGGGAGCCGGTTGATAGGCCGGTTGCGAACGTGATGCGCCAGCGCGCAAAGGCAGAAGCTCCGATCGCGCAAGACAGGGGACCACGAAGCTGCGCACTTCGCGGCAAGATCCACCGGGTAGCAGGCGATTGCGAACTGAGGCTTCCCTTGTTCCCTCGAGCCTGCGACACGTACGCGATCCGCCGGTATTATACCACAGACGACCCCCGCAGAATCAAGTACAGCGGTCAAAATACCGGTATATCGATCGTAAGCTCGGCCGTACGCAGCGCTTGGCGACAGGCGCCCCCTGAGTCGAGTGCAAACTCCGTCTCCCGCGGGTAAGCTGAGCGGCACAAAGCCAGTCATTGCGAGAAGCACATCGTGGACCAAAACGATCTCCAATCGATCCTCGATTTCGCCGTCGAGAGCGCTCAACTGGCCGGCAGTTTGACGCTCGGCTATTTCGAGCCCGGCATCGCGTACCAGATGAAGGCCGATAACACGCCGGTAACGGTCGCCGACCGCCTCGCCGAAGAGTTGTTGCGGAAACGCATCGCGGCGTCGTTTCCCGACCACGGCATCGTCGGCGAGGAGTTCGGCGAGCAGAGCGGGCGTGCCCCGGCGCGCTGGATCCTTGACCCAATCGACGGCACGATGTCCTTCATCAGCGGTGTGCCGCTCTACAGCGTGCTGGTGGGCTTCGAGTGGCAGGGCGAGATGCTGGCCGGCGTGATTCACTTGCCCGCCCTGCGTGAGACCGTCTATGCCGCCCGAGGTCTCGGCTGCCGTTGGAATGGCCGCCCGGCGCGCGTGTCCGACGTGCGCGAACTCTCGCAAGCCCGCCTGCTGCTCACGTCGGCCAAGCTGATCGACGAATGCCAGCGCGGAGCCGCGTACGAGCGCCTCCGTGCGGCGTGCTACACGGACCGTGGTTGGTCCGACGCCTACGGATATGCCTTGCTCGCCACGGGCCGCGCGGAAGTGGTGCTCGACCCGCGCATGAGCCTCTGGGACAACGCCGCCCTCGTTCCGGTCGTCACGGAAGCCGGGGGCACGTTCACCGACTGGTCCGGCCGCCCGACGCACACGGCTTCCGAAGCGCTGGCGACGAACGGACACGTGTTCGACGCGGTGCTCCGGACGCTGCAAGCGGCGCCGCGACCGTAAAGGCTTCGTGTCCGCTTATCCGAACCGCGCGCGGTGTTACGGCACGAAGGCTTCTTCCAGCGCTGCCACGACTTCCGGATGGCTGTCCGGGTTCACTTCCTCGCGGTCGCTGAATGTCCTGCCGAGCGGATAGAAGAAATTGTGTTCGCGGCCGTCGGGCTGGCGTGCCGCCACGACGAGCCCCCGCGGCAGAATCAGCAGCAGCGTTCCATCGTCGATTACGTCGTCCAGGAAGTACTTTTTCACCGGGGTGTCGGTGTTGCTCTTGTCCAGCACGTACGTCAACGGCTGACCGTTGAGCGCCGTCGTACACACCACAATCTGCTGATCGGCACCGACGCGCGTAGGCGCGAGCGGCGGCGGCGGGGGCGGCAGGGGAGCCTCGACATGCGACGGCGGCGCGGGTGCCGTCTCCGGGGGGGGCGTCACTACGATCTTCTCCTCCTTGCGGTACGGCATAAACGGGTTGATCGTGAAGACGAGGTTGTAATCGGGCAGCTCGCGCAGCAACCGGCCATGTTCCAGCTCAGGGAGCGCCGCATCCGTGACCGGGTGCTCCATGTCCTTCATGCGCGGGAGCACCAGGGTCACCGCCGAGATATTGAGCTTCAATTCCGGGCCGTCCGGACCGAAGTTCGTGCCGGGGCCCCCCGCCGTCGCGGGCGCTGGCGGGTTCTTGCTCCGGCTGCTTTTCGGCGCGGTCGGACGCTCGCGTGGCAGCGTGTTCGCGTTGCTGATCACGTTCATGTCCGCCTGAATGCGGACCTTGTCGAGGCGCGCGAGATAATCGCGGCGATAGAAGTCGCACAGGAAGCCCACGATCTGGTTGAGTGTGCCGGTGGCATTGATGGTCAGCGGCACGCCGGTCGAGCCGTCCTTATAGCGGACGAACGTGCCCGGGCTGATCTTGGCCTGCGTCATCCCGTGCCGTTCGACGAGCAGTTGTTGCAGGTCCTCGCGGAAACGCTGCTGCGCTTCCTTCGGATCCTCAGAGAAAGTCCGTTTTGTGAGGCCGTACCACTTGTCCTCAACGCGGTCGAGCTGTTCCAGGCTGGCGTGCAGCCGCCGGGCGCGCTGGGCCTCGTCCGTGATGTCCTTGCGCACCGTGGTGAACGGTTCGAGCACAAACCAGCGTACCAGCATGACGAGCGCGAGGCCGCCGAGCGTACCCGCCACGCCGAACCCGAGGACTTTTTCGCGGCGCGTCATCGGCTCAGCTCCTTGAAGCGCTCCTTGCGGATCTTGGCACGCTTGGGCGCATCATCGTGGAAAGCCAGGAGCTGGCGGAGCTGCACGCGAACGTCGGCCTTGCCCTTGAACCGCGCCCCGCCGCGCACGTCGTTCCACACACCCTGGGCCGCGTCGTACAGCCGCACGCCCTCGACCTCCACGGCGTTGAGCTTCTTGACCAGGTCGGTGGGCACCTGCCACTCGGTCGCGTAGACGTTGCGCAGCGTGAGCCCCGGCGTCCGGGAAACGGTGTCGAGCGTGAGTTCCTGCACCATGAGCTGTTCGGTCGGATGGCTGCCCAGCGTCTGCATCTGCTGGACCACGTTGAGCAACTCGTCGGGCCAGATGGCCTCTTCGGCCCACTCTTGCACTTCCTCCGTGCGGTTTTGCACGGCCACCTTTTTCTCAAGCGCCGCGAGCAGTTTCTTGTTCTTGTTGCGGAGCTCGCCGCGCTGCGTCGTGAGCGCGTGGTACTGCTTGCCGAGCACGCCGCCGAGCGCGAGCAGCACGACCGCCGCCCCGAGCACCGCCAGTCGCGC
>JAGVEP010000045.1 GCA_020058145.1 Phycisphaerae bacterium
AGCGCGGCGCAGCGCTCGGAGCACTCCGCCGCGCCGCCGCGACCGCCGGCTTTTTTGCCGAATTCGCCCGCCTCATTGAGGAACTCGTCAGCGAGTGCATCGCGCCGGAGGACTTGCGCGCCGCGGCCGACCGCCTGGACGACCCCGCAGCCCGGCGCGAAACGCACGAAACCGCCGAGATTTATGCAGCGTATCTGACCTGGCTGGGACCCGAGCGGATTGACCCGGCCGCCCGGCTCGCGGTGCTGCGGCAGCGCCTCACGCAACTGCCGTGGCTGCGCGACGCCGCGCTGTGGATCGATGGCTTCGCCGGCTTCACGGGCCAGGAACTCGTCACGCTCGTGGCCTTGGCCCGCCTGGTCCGCGACGTGACCATTACGCTGCTGCTCGATCCCGCCGGCGCGGCGGTGCAAAACGTGCGGCAGCATCCCGACTCCCTCGGGCTCTTTTGCCGCACGGAGACTACCTACCAGCGGCTCCGGCGGATTTTCACCGCGGCCGGTGTCGAAATTCAACCACCGCTCCTGCTGCAGCCGGCGCCGGCGCCCCGCTTTGGCAGCGCCCCGGTGCTGGCGACCCTGGAAGCCGGGCTCGCGGCGCCACTTTCGGCGAGTATGGAATCGGCCGGCGTGTGCAGTGACGAACTGCGGGTGCTCGAATGCGCCACGCTCCGCGACGAGGTCTGCGCCGCCGCCCGGTGGATTCGCACGCAACGGGCCGGCGCGCCCGCCACGCTGCACTTCCGCGATTTTGCGCTCATCGCCCGCGACCTGGGGCCCTGCGCCGACGTGGTGGCGGAGGTTCTTGACGAGTACGAGATTCCGTACTTCCTCGATCGCCGCCGGCCGCTACGCGCGCATCCGCTCAGCGGGCTCGTCTCCGCCCTGTTCGACGCCCTGCTGACGGATTTTGAGGTGCGGCCGATGGTTCGGCTGCTGCGTACGCGGCTGCTGCCGGTGTCGCGCGACGACGCCGAGCAGCTCGAGAACCTCATCACGAACAACGTCGTGCGCGGCGTGGAGTGGTGGCGTCGGCCGACGTGGGAGTTCGGGCAGAGCACGGCACCCGACGATGCCTTCTCCGCCGTGCGGCACGCACTCGTGACAGCCCTGGAGCCCCTGCTCGCGCTCGCCCGCAACGAACCCGGCGCGACCGGTGCCGCCTGGGCCGCCACGCTCTACGACGTACTCGAACGGCTGGGTGTGCGGCGGCAACTCGAAGGCTGGATTGCCGAGGCACGCGCGGCGCGCCGCTGGGAAAGCGCTGAGACGCACCGCCTGGCGTGGGCTGCGCTCTGCGGCGTGCTCGATGACGTTTACACGGTGCTGCACGACGTCCGCACGCCCGCTGCCGAAGTGGCCGGGGTGGTCACGGCCGCCCTCGGCGAATTGACGCTCGGCCTGGCGCCGCCAACGGTGGACCAGGTGCTGGTCAGCGCCATTGAGCGCAGCCGGCACCCGGACATCAAGCACGCCTGGGTCCTGGGCTTCAATGAGGGCGTTTTTCCAGCCCGCCCGGCGGAGGATCTGCTGCTGAGCACGACCCGGCGTCAGGCCCTGGTCGACGCCGGGCTGGCTGCGCTGCCGGTACACCGGGAGGACGTCCTCGCCGAGCGGCTGCTCGCGTATATCGCCTTCACGCGCCCGTCGCAGAGCCTGACGATCAGCTACGCCGTCGTCGGCGACGACGGTGATAAGCTCCTGCCGTCGTCGCTGCTGACGGGTGTGCGGCGCGTGCTGCCCGGGCTGGCGGTCGCGCGCGACGCAGCGCATCCTCCGCCAACGCACGTCGCCGAACTCGTCCGTGGGTATCTGAGTGTGCATGGTGACGCTCGCTACGTCCGTGAGCGGCTCCGGTACGCGCGGCTGTGCGAGCAGGTTCGCGACCTGCCGGCCCTGGCCGGAGCGCTGGAGTGGAGCCTCCGCGGCCTGCGCTACGCCAACGAGCCCGCGGCGCTTGGAAATTTCCGCCGCCCGCAGGGCGGGCCAGCGGCCGTCGCGTGGGACACATCGCCATCCGAAATCGAGACGTACTTGCAGTGTCCGTTTCGGCACTTCGTGCGGTTCGGCCTCAATCTGGAGGACTGGCGCGGGCCGAAACCGCTGCGCTGGGACCTTGGGGACGCCGCGCACGAGCTGCTCGCCACCGTAACACGCTGCGCCATGCGTGAGCCGGGCGGTGTTCGGGCACTATCCGACACCCGCTGGCAGGAGCTGCTCGCCGCCGCAGTACAAGAGTATTGGCAGCGGCGGCCGGCGGACGAGCGCGTGCGTCGGGCGGACCTGGCATTTCAGAGCGATGTGTTGGTGACGCTGCTGCGCGACGCGGTGGCGGCCCATGCCGCCCGTTGGCGCCGCGGGCAGTTTGAACCGGTGGGCTGCGAACTCGAATTGCGCTCGCCCGTTGCTGCTGGCGTACACCTCCACGGCAAGATCGACCGCGTGGATATCTGCCGGCACGCCGATCCGCCGCTGCTGCTCGTCTATGACTACAAAAGCTCCGGCGTCGGCCCGCTGACTCAGCCATTTCTGACCGGCAGCCGCCTGCAACTGTTCCTGTATCTCGCGGCGCTGGCACACACGGAGACCGCGGCCCGACCCGCGGGCGTTTTCCTCGCCCCGCTGTACGCCGACCTCGGCGTTCTGGAAAACCGCTACGCAGCCGACGCCGATCCGGCCGAGCAACTCATGTACCTGTACCGCCCGCGCGGGCTCGTCACGGAGTCCGCCGCGCGGCTGCTCGACCAGCAACTCGGCAGCGACCCCTCGCCCGTCGCACAGCTCCGCGTGAAAAAAGACGGCGGTTTCTACACCAGTTGCGACGCCAAGCCGGCCGCGGCCATCGAACAACGGCTCGATTTGGCCGCACGCACGGTGCTTTTCGCAGCGGACGGCATCCAGGCGGGCCGTATCGAGATCGCCCCGCTCGTCGAGAAACGCGAGCGGGCGTGTAGCCGGTGCGAATTTCAGGCCGTCTGCCGCTTCGACCCGGCGTATAACCCGTCGCGGGCCGCCGAAACCGTGTTGCCGCGTTTAGAAGAGGAAACGGACGAAGCGGAGGGGGACGCATGAAACTCACCGAGACTCAGGCCGCCGTCATCGCGCAGCGTGGCTCGAATCTGCTCGTGTCGGCGTCCGCCGGAGCGGGCAAGACCGAAGTCCTGGCGCGCCGCTGCGTCGCCCTGCTCGCTGATCCGGCCCAGCCGTGCGGGATCGAGCAACTGCTCGTCGTGACGTTTACGCGCGCCGCCGCCGCGGAGCTGCGCGTGCGTATCGCCCGG
>JAGVEP010000515.1 GCA_020058145.1 Phycisphaerae bacterium
CGATGACTTGGCGCGGCATCGTCCCCTGGGGGGCCGGTGTGGCGCCAGGCGTTCCGTGAGCTGTCGAAATACTCCGGAGGAGGTATTCCGACAGTCTCTGGCGCGTGGGGCTCGGACAAGCGGCTCGCCGCGCGGGGCGGCTACCACAGTTTTGGACTACACCCCGGACAAACAGGTTAGCGCTGCGGCTCATGTGCCGCTGGCCGGCCGGGTCGCGGTTTTCGCCAGCGCTTGCTCGATCAGTTCCTCGGCGCGCTGGAGCTTGTCCTCGCCGGCACCCGCGAAAGCCAGCAGGATTTTCCCGTCGGGGTCAATCAGATAGAACGTGGGAATCCCCGAGACGCGGTATTTCGTGGCGGCCTCGTCGGCTTTTAGAAGCAGCGGGTAGGTGAACTTTTTGTCTTTCATGAAGGCCGCAGGATCGGCGTTTGGATTGCGCTCCCAGCAACTCATGCCGAAAACCGCGACGGGCTTGTCCTTGTATTTCTCGTGCAGTTTTTGGATGCCGGGCATGGCCATCTTGCACGGGCCGCACCAGGTCGCCCAGAAATCGAGCAGGACGACTTTGCCGCGCAGGGATTTGAGCGAGATTTCCTTGCCCTCGGGCGTCTTCAGCGTCCAATCCGGTGCTGCGCTGCCCGTGTCGAGGAGTGTCCGGCCACCGGGGGCGGCGGGTTCCGGCGCATCCATGAAACCATCCGGCTTTTCGAGGCGAAAAACCCCGTCCGTGATGGCTGCGTGCGGATCCAACGTCAGCAGTGTCGTCGTGACCGATGACTTGCCGACCGGCGTGTCCACGAAACGCTGCACGCGGCGTGGCAAATGGTCGCTCTTGCCCAAGTACCAGCGCACCTCGCCGCCTTCGGCCGCGAGCACCGCGTGAACCACATCGCACTCGACCGTGCCCACTCTCTCGCTGCCCACGTACTCCAGCGAGACGGCGCGCGACTCGCGCTCGAATGGTTTGGCGGCGGTCAGCTCACGCAGGATCAGCGGGCCGACGTTGTTCATCAGTCCCAGAGCCGCCGGCGGGGGTTGTTTGACGAAGACCCTCTGCCCGTAGTCCGCTATGGCAAAGGACTTACCGTCGCTTGCGGCGAGCAGCCGGAAGGAGGTATTTTGTCGCGGCATGGTGATTTGACCGTCAATGCACAAACGAGGTAAGTCCGTTCCGGGAGCGGTTTCGAGCGTGACCTTCCCCTGCATGCGCGGTATTTGAGCCGCGAGCGCGCCTTCGGTCTCGACCTCAACCTCGTAGCATACGCCGTACAGCGCCCGGATCGCGGTCTCACTCTGCTGGAGGAGCTCGCGCGGTTCGGGCGGGCTGGCGAGGGTCAACGACGGCCAGACGATTACGAAAGCGAGGGGCAGCCGGAGCCGGTTGGGCATCTTTCTCTCCAGATAGAGTAATGGGCGGGCACCCAGGAGCGTGCCCGCCCCGCCGAACGCTCTATGATCGTCGGCGGGGCGGCGAAAGGCAAGACAATTGTAGCGCCGGCTGAGGCTGGGGCGTGACCGGGCCGCAGGACGTGGGCTGCGCCGTACGTTTATCGCCACCTATTACCCGCTCAAAATCGCCACGAACGCGTTGATGTCGTCAAAGTCCACGTCGCCATCGTAGTTGCAGTCGGCGTTGAGCCAGTGGCAGTGGGGGTTGGCGAGGTTCCAGGCTAGCGGGTCGGCGCCGAGGGCGGAGACGAACGGGTTGATGTCGTCGAAGTTGATGACTCCGTCGCAATTCAGGTCGCCGTAGAAGGCCGTCAGACTCAGGCTGTGGTACCAGCCCCCCGCGATGGCGACGAAGCCGCTGTTGGGCGCCGGGACGTTGCATTGGCCGTTCCAGTTGCCTCCCCACGCCACGATCGAGCTGTCGGCCTTCAGGCCCAGGCTGTGTCCGTAGCCCGCCGCCACGGCGACGAAACCGGTGTTCGGCGCCGGGACGTTGCATTGGCCGGAATAGTTGTATCCCCACGCCACGATCGAGCCGCCGGCCTTCAGGCCCAGGCTGTGCCACCCGCCCCCTGCGACAGCGACGAAGGCGTTGTTGGGCGCCGGGACGTCGCATTGGCCGACGTCGTTGTTTCCCCATGCCACGATCAACCCCCCGTCCTGCGCGCTGGCCGGAACGACGGCCAGACTGCCGAGGACCATGCCGGCCCAAACGAACGTCGAAGCGCGAAACGCCGTTTTCATCGCCCGTCCTCCTCTCGGGTCAGTCCGCAGACGACTGCCCAGTCCCACAGCCCGCGCCGCGGGTCCGTCCAGAGTTGCCCAAACGCCCGACCGCCCCGCGTGTTCAGATGCAATGCCGAACCCCGCGTGGTCGTGCGCTCTTCCCGCAGCATACCAATCCCCGGCCTTCGGAGTCAATCCCGCCGAGCCGACCGCGCGAGCGGTCGGGGAAGCGTCCGCGAGCGGTCGGAGGGGGACCAACAGCTCGCGCTGTCGGCTCGGATACCCGGACGGCCACACGTGGGCGCGGGCCGCCGACTTGGGGGTCGGCCGCTACGCAGGCCGGCCGGTACAGCGCCCGGCCGCTACCCGTGCATCGCTTCACGGCTCCGTCGCTTCGTCGCTTTCCTTCGAGGTGTTGACGAACGCCACCGGGACCGCAATAGTGGCACCCCATCCGGCCGGCGCTGAACCCCGGCCGCAAGAGAGGAAGTCGAGCGATGCGGATTCGAGACTGGAAACGATTGGCGTTGTCGATGCTGAGCGGCGGCGTGCTGCTGCAGACCACGGGCTGTACCGACGCCGCCCTGGGAATCACCACCATCGCGAGCGCGATCACCGCCGGCGGCGTGATCTTCATCCTCCAGAAGATCATGGCCTAGCTCGGCGGACCCCGCGGAACGATCCGCGGCGAGGTCGCCAACGCCGCCGCGCGGGAGCACGGCATGGGCAAAATCACCCTCGCCTGCCGCGTGCAGAGCTATGCGCCGTTCCTGGCCGGTGCTCACGGGCACCTCGCGAGCCTGGGGATTCACCACGTTGAGATTCCGGTTCCGCAGCCCGCCGAAGTCGACACCGTCGCGGCGCAATTGCGAAGATTCGAGCTGACCGCGACGACGCTGCACGGCGAGTGCGACGTGCGGCGGCCCGACACAGCGGCGCAAGTCGCAGCCCAGATGCCGGCCTTGGCCGCGCTGGGCGCACGCATCCTGTTCGTGTCGGTCAAGGCTGAAGGCACGCCCCTGCCGGCGGTCTATCAGCGGCTGAAGGCTGCGGGGGAGGTGGCCGCACAGCACGGCGTGACCATCGCGCTGGAAACCCACCCGGACCTGGTGACGAACGCCGCGACGGCGCTGGCCACGCTACGGGGAGTGGACCATCCCAACGTCCGAATAAACTTCGATACCGCCAACATCTATTTCTACAACCACGACGCGGATGCCGTCGCCGAACTGCGGCCGATCGCCCCGTTGGTCGCGTCGGTGCACCTCAAGGACACAAATGGTGGCTATCGATGTTGGCATTTCCCGGCCCTGGGCCGCGGCGTGGTGAATTTTGGCGGGGTTTTCGAGGTCCTGGAAGCGGCCGACTTCCACGGCCCATGCACGCTGGAGATTGAGGGGCTCGAAGGGGAGCAGAAAACCGAGCGGCTGGTCTGCGACCGGATCGCCGAATCACTGGGCTATCTGCGCGGCTTGGGGCGGGTGTAGGCGGCGATTTGTGACGGTCAAAGCGTAGCGCTGGGCGAACCGGGCGTGCGCCAGGCATCAGAACGCGAAGCGCTAGCGAGCGCGGGCCTCACCAGGCGCTTTCTTTTCGCTGGACTCGGCCGATAAGATGGAACAAGCCCCTAGGGTGCGACGGATGCCGTTTCGCAACTTCACATTGGAGGAACTCGCCCGGCATATCGGCATGGACGCGCGCATCGTGCGCAAATGGGCCGAGAAAGGAAAACTCCCGGGCCACATGATTGGGGGCGAGTGGCGTTTCAACCGCGCGCAATTGCTGGATTGGCTGCAGCGCGACCTCCACACGCTCGACGAGGCGCATATCCGCAACCTGGAGCGGGCGATGCGTTCGGAAGGCGATGACCGCATCATCGCCGCCCACCTCGCGCCCGAGGCCGTCGATCTGAACCTGCCGGCACGGTCGCGGCCGTCGCTGTTATTGGAGCTCGTGCGTTTGGCCGAACGCACGGGCCTGGTATATGACGGAAACGAGTTGCACGCCGCGCTCGAGGAGCGGGAAGCGTTGGCTTCGACGGCGTTGCCGCGGGGTCTCGCATTCCCTCACCCGCGGCGGCCACTGGCGTACGCAGTGGCGGAGCCGCTGGTTTGCCTGGCGCGTGTCCCGGCGGGGTTGCCGTTCGGCGCGCCGGACGGGCGGCTCACCGATCTGTTTGTATTGGTATGCGCCATGGACGACCGCCAGCACCTGGGGCTGCTGGCCCGTCTGGCGATGATGTTCAGCACGGACCTGCCGGACCGCCTGCGGGCCGCCGAGGACGCGACGGAGGCCCTGGGGCTAATGCTGGAAACCGAGGCCTCGTTTGTTGCCGGCCCCTGACGGACCAGTTTTGGACTGCCTTGCGGGCGGTGCTCCGTCTATAATTGCGAACCGAACGAGATTTCACGAATAGGAAAGGTGCTGCATGAAACACGTTCTCCCGGTATGGACGGTGGTGGTGCTCGTCGGCGTGGTGGCAAACGAAGCCTGGGGCCAGTCGGCGCCCGCGAGCCAGCCAATGGCTGCGTCGCAGCCCGCCTCGCAACCCGCCTCGCAACCAACTTCGCAACCGCAACCGATTAACCGCACGGACCTGGCCGTCACCGTGAACGGCCACCAGATCCTCGAAGGCGAGATCGACGACATCATCCGTGATCGCTATCCGAATCTGGCCAAAGGCGACGACTTCCGGGCGAAAGCGACCGAGTCGATCGCCCGCGACCAACTCCGCGAGGACCTGATCAACGACTGGCTGCTGGATCGCGAGATCGAGAAGGCGCATCTGACGATCACCGACGAGGAAGTCGCCCGCTTCGCCGAGGACGAGGCGCGCGGCAGCATGTCGCTCAACGGTTGGACGCGCGACGAGCTGGATGCGAAATTCCGCCGTGAGCAGCAGATCACCCTCGAGCAGTTCGTGGCCAAGCGGAAAGTCGATGCGCCCCGCCGCGCGTGGCTGCTGCGGAACAAGCTGCTGCGCGAGACGTTCGGCGAGCAGATTCGGGCGACGGATGAGAAGGTGCGGGAGTTTTACGACAGCCGCGTCGACTTGCGTTTCAAGCGGCCCGAGCAAGTCCGCGCGAGCCGCATCCTGATCAGCGCGGAAGGGCTCAGCGATGAGCAGCGGGCCGCAGCGCGGCAGAAGGCTGCGCAGATTCTGGAAGAGGTGCGGCAACCCGGGGCGGACTTTGCCGCCCTGGCGCTCAAGTACTCAGCGTGCCTGACGAAGGAGAAGGGGGGCGATGTGGGCTTTGTCACGCAGCAGGACAGCAAGGACCCGCGTTTCGCGGAGGCGGCCTTCAAGCTGAAGGTTGGGGAAATCAGCGACGTAGTTGAGACCAAGCGGGGCTTTGACATCCTCAAGGTGACCGAGCGCCGCGAACCGCTGGTGATTCCGTTCGAGCAGGCCAAGGACGGGTCGCGGCTGATGCTGGAGGATCAGCAAATCCGGCGCGTGCGGGCGGAGTACTGCGAGGATTTGCGCAAAACGGCCCAGATCGAGTATCCGCCGAACAAACCGCCGCGCGGCTCGCCGAAACCGGGCGGGCCGGCCACGCCCGGACAGGTGCCGACACAGAAGATCGAGGGCAAGTAGCCGCGCTGTGGGCCGCCGCGGTGCAGCGAGCGACGCGAGAGAGACACGCGAAATTCGGGACTCGGTAGTTCTTGCATGGACGCGCCCCACGATCCTCACCGGCGCTCCTTCCTCGACACGCCTGCGGAGTCCGATTTCCCCATCCAGAACCTGCCTTACGGCGTGTTCCGACCGGCACCGGGGGCGGCGCCGCGCGTGGGTGTTGCGATCGGCGATTGGATTCTGGATTTGGCCGAGCTGGAAGCGCGCGGGCTGTTCGCCGGGCCCGTGCTGCGCGGACGGAGCGTCTTTCAAGTTCCGGGCTTGAACGCCTTCATGGCCCTGGGGGCTGCGGCCTGGCGATTTGCTGGGCAGCGGCACGATCAGTGGGTCGCGGCCGGGTAGTTACGGCTCACTGCTCGAATTTACGCGGCGTGGCGCGCAGCCCGTCCGGCTCGGGACCGGGGAGCAGCGCGGTTTTCTGGAAGACGGGGACACGGTGGTTTTCCGGGGCTGGTGCGCAGGGCCAGGCTACCGGCTTGGTTTCGGCGAGTGCCGGGGGACAATCGCGTAGGATTACGTGTTGCCCGCGGACCGCACCGGACGCGCTGGCGCCAGGTCGCCGCGCTTGCTGCGCCGTCTGACGCGTGGCTCGTCGGCCCGGCGAGCGGCTGGCGGGCTGTTTTGTGGTGGTGCAGCCGGCCCGCGTGCGGATCAGTCGGCCGACAGAGCGGTGAGGCCGTAAACGAACCTGTCCCGTTTTCGTTTTCCCACCGGCTGGAAGCCGGTGCCACACCAAACAACCCGGCGGCGCGCGAGGTTCGCGCGCCGCCGAGTGCGATTGTCTGACAAACAGTTCGGCCTAAGGCCTAGCGGCATCAAGGTCACCAGGCCGGGCCGGGCCAAGTTGGTCGGCTCGGGCAGGGCATAACCGTCACTCGTGAACGCCTGGTTAGCCCGAAGTTTCGCCGTTGGTCATTCGGACTAACGACGACGCAGGACCAGTGCGCCGAGCCCGAGCAGCAAGAGCGACGCCGGCTCGGGAACTCCGGTCAGATTGAACGCCATCTCGGTGTTGAGTGGCGTCCAGTAATTGACCCCAACTAGCGGGAAGCCCTGCTGGGCCGTGCCCGAGGTCGCGCCGGTGTTCGTCCAGCCCCACTGCGGGGGGTAGGTGTTGACCGATTGGAACGCGATCCAGTACCTCACGCCCGGGGTGGCGGTCCACGGATCAGCGCTCAAGTCGACGTTGTACTCGTAAGTACCCGGCACGGGCACGTACGGCGTCTCGCCGACGTTGGCGACCGGAATCGTCCAGGTCTTTAGCGCCGTCGCGCTGGGGTCCGGGTTTCCGCCCGTTGGCATGCCGCCGTTATCGGCGTAAATCATGATCTTGAACGCCGTGGCGTTGCCCGGCGGCCCGGGGTTCCACCAGATGCCCCACCAATGGGCGTCGGTGATCACGTTCTGGCCCGCAGCCAGCGTAAAGTCATCCGCCGTCTGCGAGTTGAACGGGTAGGCCGTGTCCAACTGGGACGAGTACCCGTTGTAGACCGTCGGCACACCGTTGTCGAAAATGATCGGGTCGGCCGACGCGGCCCCGACGAACAGCAGTGCAGTTGCAACAATCAATCCATAGCGCATGTTCTAATACCTCCTCCTCAAAACGGGAGAAACGATCCACAACAACCAACGTCGAGCGAAATGCTCGCGTTAACGAAGCAGTGACGTTGGAGGTCGATCTGCCAAGCCGCCGAAGTTGGCAAACTCGCTTAAAGCCCGCTCGCGCCGGTGCGACCAATGCCCTGCTTTCGGAGGACCGGCTGAGATGACGTCAACGATCTGCGATCGGCTTTGGGCGGCGTGAACCTCCTCCGCACTCCTTAAAGCCAAACTCCTCTACTTCTTCTTACCACGCCGCCCACAGCGTGTCAAGAGTTTTTTTGAACGGAAAACGGGACAGGTTCGATTCCTGATCGACACTTGGTCGCGATTCTCGATAGCCGCCGATCCCGTGTTCCTCGGCCGGTCGTGCGCATGGCGGGCGACTGGTGCACCGTTCGCAGGTGGGCGGGCGCACAGTTCGTGGGCGAGACGGCCACGCCACACCGGGCCGTTACCGGTCGTCAGTCGCCGCGCGTCTTCTCGCAATTCCGGGGACACCATACCGATTTCACCGGTCGGTCGCCCTACAGCCCGCGATACACCTCCCGGCGGCGGGCCACGATGGTCACGAAGACGGTGTGCCGGGCGTCGTCGATTTCATAGACGATCCGCCAGTCTCCCACGCGAACACGGTAGGTCGCCTTGGCCCGGCCAGCTTCACACTGCCCGGCGCTCTGGGGTCGGCCTCGATGCGCGCCAGGCGATCTAGAACCCGCCGCTGGACAGACCGGGGCAAACGTTCCACGTCCCTTTCCGCCGATGGCTTGACGAACAGGCGATAGCTCATCGCCGCAGCTTCTTGCGCATTTCGGCCAAGGTGATCCCGCCGGGCGCCTTCCTGCGCCGGCGGCTTTCGGCCACGTCGCCGGCGTCCTGCCGATCCTGCTCGTTCTGCCGGCGGGCCTGGGCAGCCATGCGCTCGAAGTCGCGCTTGGGGAGAAGCACGAATTCGCGCTTGCCGATCTTGAGGGTTTGCACCGTCATGCTGCACCTCATACCCGGAAAATAGCACAGAACCGCTCTGGGGACACGTTACGATTCCGGGGACACCGCAATTCCGCACAATTCCGGGGACAACGTATTCATTTCGCGACCGACGGAGAAAACGGGAACGGAGAAAACGGGACAGGTTCGATTCTCGATCGATTCTTGGTCGCGATTCTCGATAGCCACCTGTCCCGTTTTCCTCGTCCGAAGGCGCGCTTGGCGGGTGACGGGCGCGCGGATGACAGGCGGGCGGGCGAGACGCCCACCCCACCCGGGCCGCTACTCGCCGTTCTTGGCGCTGATCTGCCCCTTGGTCTTGCCCAGGATGTCGTGTCTCCACATCCGTGCCGTTATACCCGGTGATCGAACAAATTCGGCTGACGCGGGTCCTCGGCGGTGGCGTGGAACTCACCGTCGGCCAGCTCGGTGACGATCCGCAGCCGGTCGCGAATCTCCGCCACCGAGCGGATCAGGCAGCGCGTCCGGGCGTC
>JAGVEP010000151.1 GCA_020058145.1 Phycisphaerae bacterium
ACCGCCCCGCTCCGCAGAGGCAGAGTACGACGGGTGTCTTGGGCTGGCGCTTCGCCTGCGCGTAAATCTTCGCCGGGGACGAGCGTTCATCTTCACCGACACAAAACACGGCCGGCCGGCCGACTTTCGCAATGACCGCCAAATACTCCTCGACGAGCGGCGTGGCCGCGTCAAAGCCCGTTTCACTCGGCGAAAACACCGCGCCGAGAAATGGCTCCAATTCGAACGCACCGCGCACGGCATGGATGTTGCTGTCCCTCTGCCCGACGTGAACCGCGTATAGCGGCCGCAGCAGAGCTTGGGCCCGGCACGCCGCCAGACAAGCAGAATTCGCGTCCGCTTCGTCGAGCCCCGCGTCGCAATTCGATACCAAGACTGCGTCGAACTTCCCCTCGGCGGCGTAACGCGCTACGTCCTCCGGCGACACACCGCCGTGCGCTGAACTCCCAATATGGGCATGCACATCCACAAGCATGGTTGTTACTCTCGCGGGTCGGAGGACGATTCGGCGGTGGACCGCACACCGTCCGGGTCATCGAATGCTATCCCCCTGCCGCCGGCCCCGCAATGCGCTGCGCCTTGAGCGCCAGAAACACGGGAAACTCCAGCCCCGCACGGTTCTCACCCCGGCTGTGACCGCCAGGCTCAGCGCGGCGGTGCGTCAACAGCTCTTCGCAGGCGACCACGGCCAAGCCCGCGTCGCCGAGAGCGTTTAGATAATCCGCCAGCGGACGGTGATAGAAGATCGTCTGCTGACCTGGATCGCGACCTGGACGCGTGGCAATCGGGACATGCAGCGGCGTCGCGTACCGGTCAATGCGGCGATACTGCGTCTTCTTCTGGGCGTCCCAACCCCACTGCGACTGCCGCGGGACGCGGAAGCACGGGTGCATCATGATGATGACGGCGCGGCCATTCGCACGGAGCGCCGCCGCGATGCCCGCGAAGAGCGCGGGCACGCCGTCGGTGTCCTGAACCGCCAGCACGCACGCGGCCGCGTCGAAACTGCCGTCGGCCAGGCTATCCAGGTGCCGCGCGTCACGGACCACGTACCGCACACGCGGGTCGCTCGGTCCCCGCGCCTTCGCCGCGGCAATTAGCGCACGGCTGGCGTCCACCGCCAACACGAAACCGGCCCCGTGTTCCACGAGCAGCCGCGAAAGCACGCCCTGGCCGCAACATACATCCAGGATGCGCTCGCCGGGCTTTGTGGCCAGCAGCCGTAACGCCGCCGGAAGGATGACGTGCTGGTGATAGTCCGAGCCCTGGTCCCCGACGAGTTGGTCGTACCACGCGGCGACGTGGTCCCAACCCGGCGTGGCTGGTGCGGGCCTCGGTCGCTGGCGAGTTTGACGGGGCAAACGTGGCATGGTCACACGATACCACGAATCGGGTTTACGGCACACGGCGGCGAATGCGGAGCAGCGTCGGCAGCGCGGTTAGCGCCTCGCGCCAAGGTCGCACGCTGCTGTGCGGGTGGTCCTGCCAGACAATGCCGACTTCTTTGGTCCGGAAACCGAGCGCGCGGGCCAGCGCGAGCACTTCGCAATCGAATAACCAGCCGTCGATCGTGGCTCGCGCGAAGATCGCCTCCGCCGCCCGCCGGGTGAAGAGCTTGAAGCCGCACTGTGTGTCGCGCAGCTCCGCCAGCAGCAGGCGGCGGCGCAGGGCCCGAAACACCCAGGCCGCCAGCCGGCGTGGTAAGGGCTGCGGGGGGTCGAGCCTGGCGTTCGGCAGGTCCCGCGACCCAATCACGACGTCGTAGCCGCGGTCGAGCCACGGCAGGAGCTTGCTCAGCTCTTCGATCGGGGCGGACAGGTCAGCATCGCTCATCAGGAGCAGGTCGCCGGTAGCCGCGCGCATCCCCGTGCGCACACTGAAACCTTTGCCACGCTTGGGTTCGTGCCGCAGCACCCGTAACGTTAGTGGAGCCGCCGAAAAGGCCGCAGCCAGCTCCGCGGTCCCATCGGTGCTGCCATCGTCTATGACCAGGACTTCCGCGGGCCAGCCGGCGCTGCGGCCGTAGTCGCGCAGTTGCGCCAGCGTCCTCCCGAGCCGCAAGCGCTCGTTGTGGGCAGGAATGACGATGGAAAGGAGCCGTGCGCCCATGCGTGCGCGAGAATACCCGCCACCCGCTCCGTGGGCAACGCGACGCTGCGGCGAGTGCTTCGCCGCTTTGGCCATCAACGGAAATGCACGGCCGGCCAGCGGGACCACCGCTGGCCGGCCGATGTTCGCGTCTTCGCTGACCCCGTTCAGTCGCGACCGCGTCGGGCTATGGGCACTGACCGGACCCGCCGGATAGAACATCGACAAATGGGTTGATGTCATCGAAGTCGAGCACGCCGCTGCCGTCGACGTCCAGGTTATAGAAATAGCAGGGCGTGCCGCCGCCCAGAGCCTCGACGAACGGATTGATGTCGTCGAAATCGACCACGCCGTCGCAGTCGCAGTCGCCGCGGCAGCCGCAGGTCGCGGGCAGATCGCAGGGAACGTAATCGCCCTGGTACCGTCCGCCCGCAGCCAGGCAGGCGGCCTGGGTGCGGAGTTCACACGTGTAGCCCGCCAGGCAGCAGGCACCAGTGGGCGGACACGGACTCGGCGGCGGGTACCCGCAGATAGCGATGCACGCGCTGGGGACGACCAGCGCGGTCACGTCCGTGCCGATGGTTCCGGCGTGATTCTCCACGCCGGCGTGGAAATCGGTCGTGGCATACGCGCCGTAGCGCAGCTCCATGCAGCCGTCGGCCTCATACAGGAAGACCTGGAAAGTGTTGCTGTCGGCGCTGTTGTATTGCGGGACGTTCTTCCACTGCGCGACGAAGTAGCGGTTAGGCGCAAAGCCGAACGTTTGGTAGTGAACCGGCTTGTCGGTGCAGTTCAGATCATCCCACAACACGGCGAGCATGTCGTTCGGCAACGCGGGGCCTGGCAACCCGACGTCCGCATGGACGTTCCAGCCCGTGGGCGCGAAGGTCAGATAGCCGTTCGAGCAAAGCGCCACCTGCGTCTTGGGCAAACCGAAGTAATTGAAGGTGAACCCGATGGGGACCTGCACGCCGTTGTCGTCGGCCAGCGTCACGGGCGTGCCGGTCGCGGAGATGTCGAAGAAGGCGTTGCTGCAAGAGGCGGCGATGTAGGCCCAGGGACCACAGTCGGTGCCGGACCCCTGGAAGATGCCACCCTGCGCAACGCAAGCGCTCGGCGTCACGCCGGCCACGCAGGTGCCGTCGGTCAAGCAGCACGCGCCCGGGCAGTCCGTGATCGTCAACGTGTACTGCACGCAGTTGGGCAACGGGTACGTGTCGATCATGAGGTAGTAAGTGCCTGCGGCCAGACTGACGTTGCTGAGGACCGCCACATGGCCAGAGCTGCTGTTGCCCGAGTAGAGGCACGCGCTCGGATCGGGCGGACAGATATCATCCACTAGCACGCCGATCCAGTTGTTGTTGGGATCCGCGCCGGTAACCGTGATATCGACGCACGTGGCGGCGGGCACAAGCAGCGCGTAGATGATGTCCTCACCGCCGTCGTAGCTGCCGAGGCAGGTGTTGCTGTAGTCGTTCACCAGCCCGCAGGTCGTGTTGATCTCCGTGTATGGCGTAACGAGGTTCACGATCAGCGGGTTCTGGCAATTGCTGCCCGGCGGCGGGCAGGGATTCGGATCGCAGTCGCTGCCGGCCCCCAGCCATGTGCCGGTGCAATCCGCCTGCGTGGTGAATGCGCAGGAGCCACTGGGGAAGCAACAAGCCCCCTGTGCCGGCGGGCACGGATTGGGATCGCACGCCGTCCCCGCACCTTGCCAGACGCCTCCCATTATTATCACGCAGCGCGATTCCGGCTCATCCGGAACACACACGCCGGTTATCAGGCAGCACGCTCCAACCGGCGGCGGAGCCGCGGAAGTGCCGTACAACTCGAAAACGAAGTCCTGCGGATAGCTGCCGTCGACGACCGGTAGGAAGGACGCCCCGGCGGCCGATTGCAGACCGTTGGCTCCAGGTTTGTTGGTCGCCCCCGGAATCACGACCGGCGGCTGCCACGGACCACTGGTGCCTGTGCCGCTAGCCCGCCAAGCCAGCCAGTACTGGCCCGCCGGCAGGATCACCGGCGGATTGAGCGCGACGGTGACCTTCTGAATCTGGCGCGTGCAACCGTTGGGGTCGGCAGGCGCCTGGCTAAGGAGCTTCTTGTAGACATTGACAAACGTGACCGGCGGGTTGTTCACCGTCGTCCACGCCGGTTGCCCCTGACCCTGCGGGCTCGCCCCCAGAATCGCGTAGTCGATGCGATTAAGGCTGGGGCTCGCTACCCCGGTCTGGTACACGTAGAAGACGATCTGCTCGATCGCGTACCAGTCCGTGAAAGCGAAATCGTCCGCCAAGGCATTGCCCGCCGTGACCTGGCAGCCGAACCCCCAAATACCCAGACCGAGGTTGTCCTGCAGATCCGTCGCATCGCCATTGGTCGTGCAGTGACCACCAGCCCGCGTGATTTTGTAGGGGTCATTCAAATCGCCGCTGTTGGTGTAGATCAACCCTCCCCGCCACGCCGGATCGTCCACAGCATTGACGAACTCGTGGGCCGGTGGACCGATGATGACCGTGTCCGTCACTTCGTCGGTGATCACCTGGTCGGCCATTACAGGCGCCAGTCCAAGAACAAGAATGCACCCAAGCAACACGGAATAGTCTCTCATGCTACCGCACCTCCTCAGCATGAAACTCGGGCGCACATCGGCACGACCTGCCGATGGCCGCCGGTTTCATCCGAGCTGTCCTCTCTCGTTGACTCTACTCCCGACTCCGATCGGCCGCCTGAGGCCTAAGCTCTCAGGTGCTCTACTCGCGCTGAGCTTTCTCTCCTGTCCCTGAAACCGCGACGGATGTGTCCGGCGATCCGGAGCCGCGCGCTGCCGCAGTTTTCGCAACAGCACTCCTATGCGTGCGGCCGAGTCGCCCGCCGGCTGCCGAGTACGGTTGCAGCCCCGTGCGCTCCATCCTCGCCTCGTTCGCCATCGGCTTCTGCGCCGCTGGCCCGCTGTCGTCCTCCACCAGAACCGTCCCCTATAATACCCCGCCGGGCGGTCGAGTGCAAGGGGGCTCCCAGCCGGACTGTAGACGCGCACGCGCGTCCCAAACGCCATCGAGCGCGCTCAAGCGCCGGCCGAAATCCGCCGCTGCGGACCCCGAACGGTGGCGCCGCACCTCGCCGTCTATCCACCCGCGCCCGGCGGGTCGGATTTCCCGGCCAGGCTGCCGAAGTCTCCCGCCTGAATCACGATCAGCCGCTCCGGCAGGACGTATTTCGCCAGCGCCGCCTGCACCTCCGGCGGCGTCAGCGTCTCGATCTTCGCCAGTTGCGCAGCGGAAAACTCCAGCGTCCGTCCCAGGTACAGGTCGTGCCTTAACATGCCGGCCACGGTCCCGTCGTTAGCCAGACTGACCTCAAGCTGCTGCCGATAACCGCGGCGCGCATCGTCCAGCTCGCCCTGCGGCACGCCCTCCCTGATGAAACGATCCAGCTCCTCACGTGCGCAGACGATGGCCCGCTCGGCATTCTGCGGCGCACAAATGCTGAAGATGGTGAAGGACCCAACCCGGTCGAGAGCTCCGACCGCCGCCGCCGACCGGCAACTGTACGCCAGCCCCTCTTTCTGGCGAATCCGGTTGACGATCCGCGAATTCGACCCGCCGCCGAGAATCAGGTTGGCGATCAGCAGCGCCGGGTAATCCGGATCATCATCCCGGATTTCCAGCGGCAGCCCGAGCGTGACCATCGCGTTCGCCTTGTCCGGCGTCGCGATCGCCAGCGTGTCCGGCGGCGCCGGCTGGTAGCGGTTCTCGATGCGCTGGAACGGATTCGGGCTGCGCCAATCGCCAAACAGCTTTTCCAGCAGCGCGGTGACTTCTTCCGGCTCGAAATCGCCCACGAAGGCCGCTTCGCTGCGGCTCGCCCCGACCTGCGCGCGGTACACCGCGGCGATGTCCGCCACCTGAACCGCTTTGATGCGTTCGATTTGCTCCGCGGGCGTCGGAACATAGCGGATGTTCGTCGGGGGATACGGGTTCAAGCGCCGCTGCAACTCGTTCGACGCGAGCACTGTCGGCTCGGACACTTGTTGCTCATGGCCCGCCAGGCTCTCCTGCTGTAACTGGTCAAACTCTTCCGCCGAAAACGCCGGCGTGCGAAGTACCTCGGCCACCAGCGCCAAGACCGCCGGCAGATTCTCGCGTGTCGTTTCGATCGACACGTCGAGCACGCCGGCACTGCTGGACGACCCGCCGCGCCCTCCGCGGCCGCCGCCCATCCCACCGCCTGCACCGAGCCGCACCTGAGCTTTGAGCTCAGCCAGTCGGTCCTGAATCTCGCGGCGCGTGTGCTGCGTGGTGCCGCGCATCAGCATCGAGCCTAGAAAGGACGCCGCCGCCTCGTGGCCGGTCAAAGCGGCCTCGCTGCCGTAGTGGAAGCTGAGATTCGCGTTAACACGGTCGCCGCGGGTTTCCTTCGGCAGCAGGGCCAGCTTCATCCCCACCGCCAACTCCGACCGCTGCGTGTGCGCCTCGATGTTGGCGTAGGTCGCCTCAAACGCGGCCCCCGCTGCGATTTCATGCGTGTCCTGGTAGTCCTGCACCAGCGCGGCGACGTCCGGCGTGGGCGGCACAGTGGTGCGGTCCGGTTCCTTGGTCGGCATGAACACGCCCACGGTGCGGTTGCTCGGCTTGAAGTACTGCGCTGCGACGCGCTGCACATCCGCCGGCGTGACCTGCTCCATGCGGTCACGGTTCAGGAACATGAGCCGCCAATCGCCGAGCGCCACCGAGCCGCTCAACCGCATCCCGACGCGGCTACTGTCATTCAGCATCAGGTCGAAGTTGCGGGCGAAGCTCTTTTTCGCACGCTCGACCTCTTCCGTCGTAAATACCTGTTGCCCAAGCTCGTCCAGCACTGCGAACATCTTCGCGCGCAGCGCGTCGAGCGACTGATCCGACCGCGCCTCGGCCAGCACGTCAAACATGCCGGGCTCGCAGGCGGAATCCGCGCCCGCGCTGACGCTCGTCGCCAGTTTGGATTCGATCAGAGCCCGGTACAGCCGCCCCGTTTGGTCGGCGCTGAGCACATTCGCCAGCACCTGTAGCGGCGCCAGGTCCACGTGCGAACCGGCACAGATGTGGTAGGACGCGCCGAGCGCCTGCACGTCGCCGACCCGCCGCAGCACGACTTCGCGCTCGCCGTCCTGCACCGGCTCGACGGTGTAGGTCGGCTCGAGCTTTCGCGCGGGCCGCGGAATCTGCCCGTAGAGCCCGTTGATCTTCGCGAGCGTCTTCGCCGCGTCGAACTTGCCTACCACGATCAGCACGGCGTTGTCCGGCTGATAGTACTTCCGCCAGAAGGCCTGCAGCCGCTCGATCGGCACTCGCTCGATGTCCTCGCGCGAGCCGATGGTGGATTTGCCGTAGTTGTGCCAGAGGTAAGCGGTCGACGCGATTCGTTCTGACAGCACGCCCAGCGGGTTGTTCTCCCCCATCTCGAACTCGTTCCGCACGACGGTCATTTCCGAATCGAGGTCCTTCTGCGCGATGAAGCTGTGTACCATGCGATCGGCTTCGAGGTCCAGTGCAAAGTCGAGGTTCTCCTCGGTCGCGGGCAGCGTCTCAAAGTAGTTCGTGCGGTCGCGCGAGGTGGTGCCGTTGAACTGCGCCCCGTGCTCCTGGAGGGCCTTCCAGACTTCCGGATGGCTGGGCGTGCCCTTGAACATCAGGTGTTCGAGCAAGTGCGCCATGCCGGCCTCGCCATAGCCCTCGTGCCGCGAGCCGACCAGATAGGTGATATTGACCGTCACCGTCGGCTTCGAATCATCGGGAAACAGCAGCACTTTCAGACCGTTCGCCAGATCAAACTCGGTGATGCCGGCGACCGTCGCACCTTCCCGCGGTGGCAGTGGAGGGTTGTCAGACGACCACGCGGGAGCGGCCAGAAGAGTAAGCAGCAAGCCGCCAGCCAGAACATGGTGTGCAGCGCTAGAGCGACGCATCGCGGATTCTCCTCATGTACGCCACCGGTCAGCGGCCGGCAAAATCCTCGCCACAGGCGGACAGACCGTCAATTCACTCATACCGCAGCGCATCGATCGGGCTCAGCCGGCTCGCCCGCCAGGCCGGGTAGAAGCCGAAGAAGAGGCCGACCGCGGTGGCGAAGGCGATGGCCACGCCGGCCATCCAGTAGGATACCTCGGTCTCCCAGCCAACTTGCGTGGAAACCACCCGGGCCACGCCCCAACCCCCACAAAAACCGACCAGCCCGCCCAGTCCGCACAGTACGACCGCCTCGCACAGGAATTGGGCCAGGATGTGCAGCCCGTGCGCCCCGATCGCCATCCGCAGCCCGATTTCACGCGTCCGCTCGGTCACCGACACGAGCATGATGTTCATGATCCCGACCCCGCCGACGAGCAGCGAAATCGACGCGATCGAGGTCAAGAGCAGATTGAATGTCCGCGTCGCCTCCGCGTTGGCCTGCGCGGTGAGCGACCGATCCATGATGCGGAACGTGTCGTCATCCTCGTCCGCGAGGTGGTGCCGTTGCCGCAGCAGCGTGCGGATCTGCTCCTTGGCGGTGGCCAGCGGCACACCCGCTCTGGCCGCCGCGAAAAGCGTGCCCGAGGGCTCGTTGCCCGCGATCAGCCGCTGGAAAGACGTGAACGGGAAGAGAATAACGTCGTCGAAGTCGCGGCCATCGCTGCCCACGCCCTTCGATTCCAGCACGCCGATGACTTCGAAGGCTACGCGGTTCACGCGCAGCTCCTGGCCAAGCGGATTCACCGCACCAAACAGCTCTTTCGCCGACGACAATCCGATGCAGCACACCTTCGCCCGCATCTGCATCTCGTCGTTGCCGAACAACCGGCCGACGGTGCAATTCCAGCGGCGGATGTCGAAGAAACTCGGGTAGACCCCCATGACGCCGGTGCGGTAATTGCCGAACTGCGAGATCACCTGCGCCGGAACCCGGTTGGTCGGCGACGCAGCCCGGACCGCGGAACACTCCCGCTCGATGGCCTCCGCATCGTCGCGCGTCATGTTTGGTGGCGTCGCCTGCTCGCGATGCACGCCCCCACGATTCGCGCCCATGAACCAGATCGTCAGCCAGTCGTCCCCAATCGCCGCGATTTCGCGCTCGACTTTGCGCTGCGCGCCCGTCGCCACGGCCACCATCGCGATGACGGCCGCGATGCCGATGACAATGCCAAGTATCGACAGGCCCGTGCGGACCTTGTTCTTGCCCAGGCTGTGCAGCGACTCGCCGATCACCGTGAACGGGCTCATAGCTCAACTCGCTTCGACTGCCAGGTGCCGCCCAGCACCCTCGGTGCCTGCGTGCCTCCGGGCCTGCGCGCCTTCCTCCGTATCCCGCACGATCTTCCCATCCCGAAACACCACCTGCCGTTGCGCGTGGGCCGCAATTTCCGGCTCGTGCGTCACGAGAACAATGCTCACGCCCTGCTCACGATTCATGGTAGTCAGCAGCGTCATGATCTCCAGGCTCGTCGTGGTGTCCAGATTGCCGGTCGGCTCGTCCGCCAGCACCACCGCCGGCCGCGTTACCAGCGCCCGCGCAATCGCCACCCGCTGCTGCTGGCCGCCCGAAAGCTGGTTCGGGTGGTGCCGCGAACGGTCGCTCAAGCCAACCCGCTCGATCATCTCCGCAGCGCGCCGGTGGCGCTCCCGGCGCCTGACGCCCTGGTAGGTTAACGGCAGCGCGACGTTGTCCACAATCGACGTCCGCGCCAGCAGGTTGAAACTCTGGAACACGAACCCAATCCGGCGATTCCGCAGCGTGGCCAGTTGCCCGCGCGACAACTGCTCCACCGCCTGGCCTTCGAACGCATACGTTCCCGCATCGAGCCGGTCCAGGCAGCCGACCAGGTGCATGAAAGTGGATTTCCCCGACCCGCTCGCGCCCGTAATCGCCATGAATTGCCCCGCCGGCAGGCGGAGGGTCACGCCGCGCACGGCGGGGATCTCCACCTCATCCAGGTGGTAGGCTTTACAAGCGTCGCAAATGTCGATCAGCGCAGCGTCCATCGGTTGTTGTCGTTCTCAGAAGAGTCGGGTATCCGCGCTCTACATCCGCGGCATCCGCGGCGTGCTCGCCGGTCGCGACGGCCCGCCCCCACCGCCGCCGCGCGTCTGCTGTTCGATTACCACGCGGTCGCCGGCCTTGAGCTCGCCCGCTTTGATCTCGGTGAAGCTGCCGTCGTTGAGCCCCAGTTCGACCGGCACCTCCACCAGGCGCTCGCCTTCCAGGCGATGAACCCGCGACTGCATCTTCTGTCCACGAGCCGGCCGATTCGGGTTCGCATCCGCCGGCTTCACTTCCGGATTAAACCGCAGCGCCGCGTTCGGGACGATCAGCACGTCCTCCGCCTTGGCCACCTGGAAGAGTATCGTCGCCGTCATCCCCGGCCGCAGCGACAGATCGCCGTTATCCACGGCGACCAGCGTGGTGTACGTCACCACGTTGTCGACGACGGTCTGCGCGTACCGCACTTGTGCCACCGTGCCGCGGAACCGCCGCCCCGGGAACGCGTCCACGCGGAATTCCGTGGGCATGCCCTCGCGCACCGTGCCGATGTCGGTCTCATTGACGGCGGCGTTAACACGCATCTTCGTCAGGTCATTGGCGATCGTGAACAGCGTCGGCGCCGACAGCGACGCCGCCACCGTCTGCCCCTCGTCCACGCTTCGCGAAATCACGATCCCGTCGATCGGCGAGCGGATGATCGTCTTGTCCAGCTCGATCGCCGCCATGTCCTGGTCCGCCTCCGCGGCCTGCGCCTCCGCTTGGGCCGCGTGCAACGACGCCAGGGCGGCGGCTTCCGCGGCCCGCGTGGACTGCAACTCGAAATCCGAGGCCGCCGAGCGCTCGAAGGCCCGTTCAATCTGCTCGCGTTCGAGCCGCGCGGTGGTCAGCTTCGCCTCCGCCTCCTCCACCCGGGCCATCGCGACCGCGTAGGCCGCCCGGCGTTGTGCAAGTTGGGCTTGGAAGCGGTCCTGATTCAACTCGGCCAGCACGAACCCCTGCTCGACGTGCTGATTGAAGTCGGCGTACCAGTGTTCGATCGTACCGCTGACTTGCGAGCCCACCACGACGTTTAGAACCGGCTCGATGGTCCCCGTCGCCGACACCGTTTGCAAGACGTTCCCCCGTTTCGCCTCGACCGCCTTGTAGGTCGTTTTCCCGTCCGGAACCACCCAACGCTGATAGCCGAACCAGCCCCCCGAGGCCAGGGCCAACACGACGATAGCTACAAGCACTGCGCGCATCTGGACTTACTCTTCCGAGTTGCTGCGCCGCGCCCGGCGACGCGGATCAACACGGCATTCTATGTGCCCGTGCGCTGGCCTCCAACGCCCGCAAGTGTCGAGAGTTGTCGCCGGGTCCACGACATTCCAGGCAGGGTGGCATGGCCAAGGACCGCTCGGAACACGAAGCGCCAGCGAGTGCGCTCCGAACACGAAGCGCCAGCGAGTGCGCTCCGAACACGAAGCGCCAGCGAGTG
>JAGVEP010000287.1 GCA_020058145.1 Phycisphaerae bacterium
CTGGGCACGCGGTCCCCGCTGCTGCCGGCCCCAACAGCACCGCTGCCGCCCGAGCGACCGCTGCCAGTCGTGCAAACGGTCCCCCAGCGCCAGCCCGCGGCTGGCGACTCTTTCTGGTCGACCGCGCGACTGTATCAGACGGCGTGCAGCGCCAAGCACAGTGCGACGGTACGCCTCGTATGGGATTCCCCCATCGAAAAACCAAAACTGAGAGGTGAGCTATGAAACGAAACTTGACTATCTGGTGTGGCTGCGTGGTGATTGCCGGCCTCTGCGGCTGTCTGCCCGAGAAACGCGTGACCTGGTCCCCCGATGGGCGCTGGGCGGCCGTCCGCGCGGGCGACGGACTGCACCTGTGCGACCCCAACGGAAAGTTGTCGGAACGGTTAGTCGAAAACGTCAACGGCGTGGCCTGGCTGCCGGACTCGCGGCATCTCCTGCTGGCAACGGCGGTACGCGCGAAGACTTGGGCGGAACTCACGCCGCTGCTCGACGCACCGCGGGTGCAGGAGTTGGCCGAGCTCGGCGACAAGCTGCAAGCCGAGATGCTGGCTTATGAGGGCGAGTGGGATGCCTTTAAGCCACAGGTAGTGGAAAAACAAACCGGTGGCGTGTTCGCGGCCTTGCTCGTCTACGTGCGCGACCACGCCGACGCCAGGCTGCCTGAGAAACTGGGCGACCGGTGGGAGGACACAAAGAAGTTGGAAGCCTCCGTCGGGACGCTGCAACTCGCCGAAGTGCAACAGGGTACGCTGAAGCTAGGCCCGCCCCTCCTCCGTTCGATCGACGGCATCAGCGAGCCACGCGTTTCACCGGACGGCCGCAAAGCGGCCTATCTCTCGCCGCTGCCTGGCGATAATTCGCCGGTGGGACTTTTCGCCACCGCGCTCGAACCCGGCGCGACGCCGCAGGCCGTCGCCGAGCACACGTCCCTGTTCTGTGACTGGTCCACGGATGGGCGTCACCTGGTGTATGCCACTGGCAGTCCCGGCGCGGCCAGCGGTGGAAAAGAACTGCGTCTGGGCGTCATCGCCCGCCGCCAAGTGAGTGATGAGCACGGACAAATGCTGGAGAAATTGCCCGAGGCCGAGGATCTGGCCGGCATTCTGTTTCAGCAGGAGACGAAGGTCGCCTGCCTACGCGACGGGCGGATCATCTTCGCGGGCCTCGCAGTGCACTTGCCTTGTACGACCAAGGACATGCCGCAGACGGTGGGGTTGTTTGCGCTCGATCCGGATCGGCAGCCGACGATCACGCGGCTGGTGCCTCGGCAGAGTGCGGCTGACCTCGCGGACGTGCTGCCGCTGTTCGACCTGAGCCCCGATCAGCAGCGGGTCTGTCTGCCCGCTAGTAACGGGCGCATCGTCGTGCTCACGCTCGCGACGGGCGACACGCTGGAGGTCGCCGCCGAGAAGCACGTGGACGAGTTGCGGACGCTGCCGACGTGGCGGAGTGACGACGAAGTGTGCCTGAATTACGGTCCGTCGCCCGACCAGCCCGGCGCACGCTCCGAAATCTCTCTGGCCAAGATCAACTGGGACGAAAAGCAGGTCACCATCCGCGCCCTGAGCGGCGACTGGCCGACGGCGGCGGTCGAGGGCTTCCTGGTCAAGAAACCGGACCAGCCGGCGGCATCGCAGTCCACCCGCTAAGCCGGCGGCTGCCGCGTCAGTACATATTACTCTGAAACGACTTACGCAGGGTTGCGTCGCTGGCGGCGTCGCGAGCCGCGGCGCGTTGTGGTCCAGTTTCACCCGTAACTGCGACGGCAGAAAATCGGCAAACCGCGGGAAAACCCCAATTTACCTGCACAACGTATTGACCTACCTTAAGATATACGGACCCGATTTGGTGACGCTCACGGCCCGTCAAGTCGGGGGGGCTTGGCGGGCCGACTATTGTCCGAAAGCCCAGCCGGGGTGCAGCAGGCGGCGCAAAAAAAAGCCCGAGTGGGGGGCCGACAGGCCGGGGGGAAACCTGTACGTGCCGCTCGCCACTCGGACATGTGTATTGTACCCCATCCCAGCCGTAAGGCAAGTCAGGCGCGCGAGAATTCTGGTCGGCCGTTTCCGGCGCCTAACCACTTGATTTACAGGCAGTTAGAGGCGTACAGCGCAGGAGGGCTGCCGCAAAGGCTCCGGTCCCGAAGCGCACCGGTCTTCAACCCGCCTGACCCGTCCAGATCGCAAGCAGCGTTATGATCCGCGGATAATCGAAGGCGCGATGCGGTGGCCGTTCGAGCCGTATTCGCACTGCAAGTGTCCCCCAGGGGGGGAAACGCCGGGAATGTGGAGCCAAGGCCGGCCCCGCGAGATTGCGGATCGTGGCCGCGCAGATTCAAATGCTCGCCTTTTGATCCCGCGCTGGTTCGAGCGCTCGCCGAGCGACAGGAATGGTGATGCAGAGCTGGGCATGGTTGGCCTTGATACACGCGGGCGGCGAAATCGCCGCTGTCCAGGCGTGGATGCACCAGGCGTTTTATCCCGTCCTGCTGCTGATCCTCATCATCGCCAGTCTCGGGGTCCCGATTCCGGAGGACATCCCGCTGATCGTGGCGGGCGTGCTCCTCCGCACAGAAGACGGCATCGCGTCCTGGTATGGGACGATACTGGTGGCGCTCGTGGGCGTGCTGACCGGGGACCTCGTGCTCTACATGCTCGGGCAACGCTGGGGGGCGGACGTGGTGAACCACCGCAGTGTGCGTTGGATCGTTACGCCGGACCGCTTTACGCGGCTGTCACGGCGTTTCCGCGTACACGGCACGTGGTTCTGTTTCTTTGGGCGGTTCCTGTTGGGCGTGCGGGCGGCGATGTGCCTGACGGCGGGGGCGACGCATTTCCCGCTGTGGCGCTTCCTGCTGGCGGATTTCACGGGCGCGCTGCTGTCCGTGCCGCTGTTCATCGGGCTGGGCTACTGGTTCGCGGGGGTGATTCCGCAGTTGCGGGAGTACATGCGCGACGTGCAGGTCGTAATGTGGATCGGGGGCGGGGTCGCGCTCCTGATCCTCGCGCTCGTCTATCGCGCGCGGCGGAGACGGAGAAAAGCCCGGGCGGGGACGACCAAGGCGGCGGCTACTTCGAGCACTGATATCCGCTAGAGCCCCGCTCAGGCGAAACCCGCACGGCGGACGACGCGATTGCCCGGCACGCGCCGCACCAGGCCCTTGAGTTCCAACGAAGTGAGTGCGGCCAGGACCTCGCCCGGCGGCAACTCGGCGGCGCGGATGACGGCGTCTTGCAGCAGTTCGTCGCGGCCGATCACGTCGTAGACCCTCTTTTCAGCGGCGGAAAGCGGTGTCGAGGCGGAAAAGAGGGTCGCGCCATTCTGCGTCGCTCCCTGCGTGCCTGCGTGCCTGCGTGCCTGCGTGCCTGTATTGGTCTGCAACTTCTGCCCCACCTCGCCCAGCTCGTCGAGGATGTCCTCCAGGCAGAGGACCAGCTTGGCCGCACCGTCCCGGATCAGCGCGTTGGTGCCGAAGGACAGCGGGTCCTGCACCCGGCCGGGGATCGCGAACACTTCGCGGTTGTACTCATTCGCCAGGCGGGCGGTAATGAGCGCGCCGCTGCGCTGCGCCGCCTCGACGACCAGGGTGCCGAGCGACATCCCGGCGATGATGCGGTTGCGGACCGGAAAATTCTGGGCGCGCACCGCGGCCCGCAGCGGGAGCTCAGTGACCCACGCGCCGCTTTCCAGGAGCTTGTCCGCCAGGGCCCGGTTCTCGGGTGGGTAGATTTCTGCGAGACCCTGCCCCATGACCGCGATGGACCGGCCGCCCGCCTCGATCGCGCCGTGGTGCGCGAAGGCGTCGATGCCACGGGCCAGTCCGCTCACCACCGTGAATCCCGCACCCGCGAGCAGCTCGCCGAAGCGCCGGGCCTGCTCGCTCCCGTAGATGGTGCAGTGGCGGCTGCCCACGACCGCGAGGGCGACGGCATCCGTCGGCCGGAGTTCGCCCTTCACGTAGAGGACAATCGGCGCGTCGGGGATACGCCGCAGCCCCTCCGGATACTCCTCGTCGGCGCGGCAGATGATGCGCACGCCGTGCGCGGCCACCGTGTCGATTTCCAGCTCAACCTCCGCGCTGTCGCGACTGCGGGCGATCTGGGTGGCCTTCTCGTTGCCGATGCCCTGGACCGTCTTGAGCGTTGTGACCGAGGCCCCGAGCGCCTGTTCGGCGTCGCCGAGCTGAATGAGCAGCCGTGAGAACGTGAGCGGTCCGACGCCGTCGGTGAGCGCCCAACGGAGGTAGGTCCGGCCGAGCGTTGAGATCACGGCGTCCATGCGGCTTCCCCAGGGGTCAACGTGGCACCACTCTAGCCGTGGCACGGGCCTTGCACCACTCCTTGCGGTTCACGCTGCTGCGCCCCGCCGTACGTACACGGAGCGCGGCAACGGGCCTCGAAAGCGGAGCTGGCGATGAAGATCGACCCTCGACGACGACCCGAGTTGGCGGCGCGACAGCGCAGGATTTGCGTCGTGGGCGCAATTCTGCTCGTGGCCTCGTTGCCGCTGACCCTGGCGGGTGCGTGCGACGACGAGATTTCGAAGGAGTTTCGCGCCGCCGCGCTGCCGACCATCGAAGCGGGCGTACAGTCGATCTTCTCCGGCGTGGTGACGGGCATCTTTACGGTCGCGGACCCGAATTCGGGTGGGTAGCTCGGCGAGCACGTAGTCGAGCACGACCGGCGAGTAGGTGGCCGCGACGGGGCATCAGAAGAACACGAAGCGCGAGCGAGCGCCGTCCTGTTGCGCGCCCGGGACTTCGTTCTTGGCCCTGCTCGTTCAAGAGTCCCAAGAGTTCCATGTTTTGAGGGGGCGCCGATGGGACTCTTGGAAGATGGGGGCCGTGGTCTTGTGAAATTTGGGAACTTCGGCGCGAGAGAGCCGGGAAAAGGGAACGGGGAACGGGGAACAGGGGGAACGGCGAGTGGCGAGTAGCGAATAGTGGCTGGCGAATTGCAGGTGCCGGGTGGGTCCGTCAAAGCGGGCGCCAGTAGGTGACGGATAAAATCGACGCTGGGGCGTGACGGGCTGAAGGTGACCAAGGTGATCATGCGTGCACACCCCCCCCTTGATCAGCTTGGTTATTGGGACCAAGGCGACAGGGGAGCGAAGGCACGAAGGCACGAAGGCACGGAACTGAGGCCGACCGAGGAGGAAGGGCGAAGGAGGCACGAAGGTCGCGCGGCCTGTTCATGGTGGAAGGATGCCTCACAAATGGGGCGGGGCAAGGTGGGGTGGCGGGAATGGCGGAGACTGGCGGGGATGGGCGAATTTTGAGTAGCGAATGGCGAATGCCGGGAAATTGAACGAGGCGCCCACAGCCCACGGCCGGCAGATCGCGGGAAGGGATTCCCGCTGCGGTGCGTGCGAGAAAGGGATTCTCGTACGAGCGCCGATCCGCGCCCAGCCGAATACGTTGGATGGTGCGTCAACGGATACACGCATCATTGAGCGGTTGTCAAGTCGAACCGTCCGGTTGGGGCGTGTGCGCGCGGCGGTCCTGCGAGAACAACTCGTTCAATCGCATGCCAAGCTCGTAGTATGCGCCCCAACCCTCACGGCATTTCTCGTGTGCCAGAATCGTCAATATGAGCGTGGGTACGCCGCCGAGCTTGAGAAGGCGAGAAGTGAATTCGGCGCACCAGGCGCGCCAGCAACGTTCACGAGAGCCTCGTAGCGTTTCGCCGTCGTAAGGTAGTGGCATCTGATTGCGATCATGAAAGAACGCACGGTAGTGTTCGGCGACCTGACAGTACACGTCCAGCAGACGCTCCGAATTTACCGGTTCCGGATTCTCGTCCGCAATTACTAGAATCAACTCCACTCGTTGGCCAAGGACATGGCATGCCTGGTAGTAATCAAGCTTGGCCTTCGCGATCAATTCGCCGATCACGACGGGAAACATCGCTCGTTGCACATCTTCGAGCGTGTCATCGCCCGTCCCCTGCTGCGATTGAAAGTCAGGCGTCATACGAGTGGTCCACGAATTCCAGTTCGCCGGATTCCGCGCCGTGCCTTATGGGGGCGGCGGCGACCGGAAAGATGCGGCCGTCAATGCCCATGTCGCTGACCTGGGCCTTGTTGGGGATGCTGCCCAGCGCGATGACGGCCCAGTTCTCGAAATCGAGAGAAACTCACGGCGCGAAGGCGTGGACGACAAACTCATACAGTTCCTTCTTCGATGTGCGCTTGCGGATCGTTTCAACGCCCACATCGACGAAGCCGGCATCTTCGAACATCGCCGCGTAGATGCCCTCGACCGGAAGCACCGTGTCGTAGAACTTGCTGTTGCCCACAATGTAATGGCAGCGAGCGCCGGAGGCGAGCACCTGCTTCAAACTGAGGATGTGGCCCTTGATGTCCTCGAAGTACTTGTGGACGTAGCGGCCCAGAAGCGCATGGCCCTGGCCGATGTCGCGGACGATCCGGTCGAAGTGCGGGAACGGAATCTCGCCGTGGCCGTTGGGGGTCCACGTATTAAGCATGCTCGTGGCGCACCCCCACGTACCGCCGATGGCCCTCCAGTCGAGTTCACCCGCAGCGCGGCCGTCGGAGAGGTATCCGAGCCAGTACATGTACGGGCGAAGCTCGCGGATGTAGGACATGCGGTTCGGATAGGGTGGCGACGTGATGACGGCGGTATACCGATCCTCGCTCGCGGGGAGAACGGCGGGGAGGTCGCGCGAATCGCCCAGCAACACACGGCAATCTGCGGTGGGCGGCTCAATGACCATGCTGTCGGCGATTTCGCTAGCGGCGACCACGAATGCGTCGGCGATCCGGTTGGCTGTCTGCGTGGGAGTCTCCGCGAAGAGTCCCGCCTCGTCGCCTTTCTTCTTGAAGGACATGGACTGGTGGCCGAAGGAAACGTTGGCACTCTGGATCATCACGCGGCAGAACGCGACTCGCAGGAGACTATCGACATTGTCGGCCCGGTCGCGCGTCGGGTTGCGGATCGCATCGCACAAGGCGGCCAGCGCGTGCAGCGTGGGAGCATCCCACCACTTCTCGATCTGGTGAAGATCGGGCTTCCAGGAGTGTGCGCCCCCCGCGCGGGCTTTTTCGGAGATTCGTGCTGCCGCCGATTTCAGAGCGCGGGCCGCGCCGCCGTCGAATCGTGTAAGTTTGAGATTGCCGAGCCAGACGAGGAACGGGTTGATGTCCACCGCATGGCAGCGGATGCCCAGCGAAGCACAGGCGAGCGGCGTCGTGCCCGTGCCGGAAAAGGGCTCAAGCACGAACTCATCCGGGCCGGACGGTTTAAGCAGTTCACGCACAAGGGCGAGCGAGTACGCGGGCGTCAGCCGCAGCCAGCCGTGGCGTCCGAGCGCCACGTTGCCTCTGAATGTCAGGTGCGCACGCAGCCCAAGCCCGGTGGTGGGCTTGTCGTTGGTGACGGGCTGGGCGAAGAGGTCGGGGCTCATCGCAGCAACCCCTCGAATACGGCCAGCGTCTCGGCCTTGATCGCGGCGGAGTTGCGTCGGAAAAAGCTCGCGAGGTCGTAGCCCAATACATCGCGGCAGAAGACGTAGGTGGATTCTGTGGACTTTCCGCTCACGGTTCCGCGGAGTATGAGCCAATGCGCTCGTTGGTAGCGCTCCGCCAGGTTGTCGGGAATCTGGACCGAAAGCAGCACCATCACCGGCAAGTAGCGGTGCGCGAAGGCGTTTCCGGCGTTAGAGACGTCGGCGTTCTGTCGCTTCGCGTCGTTGCTTTTGTACCCCTGCCGCACTTCAAAGACGCAGCCCTCCAGCCCGGTTGCGTTCTTGCCCTTCAATCCGACGTGCTCGGTCGCCTCGGCGAGCCATGATTCTACACGCTTGCGGGCCTGAGCGCCCGCGATTTTGTCGAGCGGGATACGACCGTCCAGGGCGAGCGTTCGCACTCTCGCGCCTTTGGCTTTGACTTTGTACGACCACGTGGCATCGGCGGGTGCGAGGCCGAGCGTATCTTGCAGGACGTTCTGGAAGACCAGTTGGCAGCTCAGCCCAATTTGCCGGTACACCGAGGTCATGCCGCCAGCAGCCTTGTGCGCCGCGTAGACCAATGGCGAGTCAAGGCCGAACCACGCGTAGAACTCGTCGTCGCGGTAGATTTGCTGAAAGCGTTCCAGCGACACGCCATCGCCCTTGCCGTGGCCGAAGGCAGGCTTGTAGTTGAGGCAGACGCGCAAGGCACTGCGGATCAGCGCCAGGTAGCGTTCGTCGGGGTTGGGTGAACTCGGGTCAGCAACCATCAGGCCACCATTCTTGTGCAACAGTGGCTCGCGTGCCAGTCGTAGTGGCAGTACAAACCGCCCGTTTTCTTGAGCACGCGGGCCAGTTCGACGCAGCGCGGCCGCATGTAGTCGATGTACGCCGCCATCGAGGCGTGGCGGTCCTCGAAGCACACGGGAAACCCGCTCGCTTGCGCTCGGGGCTCGGATAGATCGCCGCTGAAGACCTCGTAGTTGCGGTTGCTGTTAGGTTTACCGGTTGGAAACCGGTGCCACAAACGGGCGCGGTCCACGCAGCCGTCGGGGAGCTTACGAATTTGGTCCGGGCAGTCGCTGCAGTAGATGACGCGGGTGTCGAGGAGGGCCGACGGCCGGACGGACGGTGCGGCCGGTTCCGCGGCTTTCGGCCTGGAAGTGCGTTTCGCCATGCGGCCTGGATAGCACGCGCTGGCCCGGTCGTCAACGCGCGGGCGGTGCTGACGCTTCCTTTGGGTCTCCACGAAGGCGTGGCTGGGTGGGCCGCGGCGTGCGTGCCCGCAGCCGCGCGGGTATAAACCCGCCCATGAAGATACGACTGGCCCATAGTCCCGATCCGGATGACGCCTTCATGTTCTACGGACTCGCGTGCGGGGCCGTCGCCGCCGGGGCGTATGAGTTCGAGCACGTCCTGGCCGATATCCAGTCGCTCAATGACGCGGCCCTGCACGGTATGTACGAAGTGACGGCGATCAGCATTCACGCGTACCCGTACGTCTGCGACAAATACGCCCTGACCGCCTGTGGCAGCAGCATGGGCGAGGGCTATGGGCCGCTGCTAGTCACCCGCGAGCCGCGTACGGCGGGCGAGCTGCGCGGGGCGACCATCGCGGTGCCGGGGTTGCGAACCACCGCGTATCTGGCGCTGCAACTCATGCTGGGGCAGGATGCGTTTCGCCCGCAGGTGACGATGTTCGACCGCATCCCGGACGAAGTTGCGGCGGGGCATGTCGACGCCGGGCTGTTGATCCACGAGGGGCAACTGACGTACGCGCGGCAGGGGCTGCATTTGGTGGCTGATCTCGGCGTGTGGTGGCAGGAGCGGACGGGGTTGCCGCTGCCGCTCGGTGGCAATGCGATTCGGCGTGATTTGGGCAGCGCCCACATGGGTGCGATCACGCGGCTGATCCGCGCGAGCATCCAATACGGCTTGGACCATCGGGTCGAGGCTGTGAAATATGCTCTCCAATTCGGCCGCGGGCTGGATGAGCCGCTGGCCGATCGCTTTGTGGGGATGTACGTGAACGAATGGACGCTCGACTATGGCCCGCGGGGCCGCGAGGCGGTCCGGCGGCTGCTGGCGGAAGGTGCCGCGGCGGGGCTCGTGCCGGAAGTGGCGAAGATCGATTTCGGTGAATAGCGACCAGGAGGCGCCGGAACCCTTCGTCCCTATAATTGGCTCCTGGCGCGGCACGGACTTATTCGAAAGCGACAGCGCGACAGCGCGACAGCGCGACAGCGCGACAGCGCGGCAGCGCGACAGCGAGGAGCCTATGATCGGCGTCATCGGCGGAACTGGGCTCGGTGAGGCCCTGTTCGGCGTGAGCGGGGGCAACGTGTACAACGTGCCGACGCCCTTCGGCGAGCCGAGCGGGCCGATCCGCATCGTCGAATGGCACGGCGTACACGTGGCGCTATTGGCACGGCACGGCGAGGGGCACGCCATTCACCCGTCACAGGTTCCTTATCGGGCTAATATCTATGCGCTGAAGGCGGTGGGCGTTACGCACGTCATCGCGAGCGGGGCCGTGGGCTCTTTGCGGGAGGAACTCAAGCCACGCGAACTCGTGATTCCCGACCAGGTGATCGACCGGACGTACCGGCGGATTCCGACGTTTTTTGACGAAGGTCTGGCGGTACACGTCGAATTCGCGGAGCCATTCTGCGAGCAACTGCGGCAGTTGCTGATCGCGACCGGGAAGAAGAGCGGTACGCGGGTCCACCCGCGGGCGACGTATGTGTGCATGGAGGGACCGGCGTTCAGCACGGTCGCGGAGTCGCACATGCACCGGGCCTGGAGCGGCGATTTGATCGGCATGACCGTGATGCCGGAGGCCAAGCTCGCCCGCGAGGCCGAACTGTCCTACGCGATGGTGGCGCTCGTGACCGACTATGATTGCTGGAAGCCGCACGAGCCCGGCAAGGACCGCAAAGCCTTGCTCCAGGAGATCAGCGGGCATCTGAAGGAGGCGACGAGCCACGCGCACGAGTTGATTCGGGCTGCGATCGAAGCCTGTGCTGTCGAGCCGCTGGCCAAGACGTGGATTCACAGTGCGCTGGACCTCGGCGTCTGGACCAATCCGACGCAGATTACGCCGGAACTGACGCAGCGGTATGGCGTCCTATTGCAGCGGTTCTTGGATTGGCGGTGAGTCCGGCCAGCTACGCAGGGAGGCGCGGCGGAGATGAATAGCGCGACCAGTTCACGGCACGCCGAGCGCCAATGGGTCATCGCGGCGCCGCACCCGGAGCGCGAGCAACTGGCGCAGGCGGCGGGCATCCCCCTGCCGCTCGCACAACTCCTGCTCAACCGCGGCGTGCAGACCGCCGCGGATGTCAGGGCGTTTCTGGTGCCGGATTTCAAGGCGCTGCTGCCGCCGGAGGAGTTGCCCAACGCGCTGGCCGCGGCCCGGCGGTTGCTCGCCGCGAGCCGTGAGAAGCAGAAGATCATCATCTACGGCGATTACGACGTGGATGGCGTGACCGGGACGGCGATTCTCTGGCACACGCTCAAGCTGGCCGGTGCGGACGTTGGTTTCTATATTCCGAGCCGCTTGGAAGAGGGCTACGGGCTCAATGCTGACGCCGTCGCGAAGCTCGCGGCCGACGGCACGCAAATCCTGGTTACCGTGGATTGTGGCATCACGGCGCTGGAGGAGGCGCGGCAGGCGCGGGCGCTGGGGATGGAGCTGATTATCACGGACCATCACCAGCCGCGGGCGAAAATCCCGGACGCCGCGGTCACGGTACATCCGACGGCGTGCGGGACGAGCGCGAATCCGGATTTGTCGGGCGCGGGCGTGGCCTTGAAAATCGCCTGGGCGTTGGCGAAGGAAGCGTCGGGGGGTGGGCGCGTCGCGGCGCTGTACCGGGACCTGCTGCTGGACGCCACCACGTTCGCGGCCCTCGGCTTGATCGCGGATGTCGTTCCGCTGACCGGCGAGAATCGCATCATCGCCAGCTTTGGCCTGCGGCATCTGAAACAAAGCCGTAATCCGGGTCTGCGGGCGCTGCTGGAAGTGTCGGGCCTGACGAACAAGCGGTCGTACGATGATTACGACGTGGGGTTCGTGCTGGCGCCGCGGCTGAATGCGGTGGGACGGATGGGGCACGCGCGTTTGGCGGTCGAGCTCTTCACACGGGCGGATGCGCCGCGGGCGCTGGAGATCGCCACGACGCTCGATGCTGAAAACCGCCGGCGGCAGGAGGTTGAGCGGCAGATCGTGCGTGAGGCGGAGGCGCTGGTGGTCGAGAAGGGGTTTCACCGCGAGAGTTGCCGGGGGATTGTGCTGGCCAGCCCGGCGTGGCACCCCGGCGTAATCGGTATTGTCGCCGCCCGGCTCGTCGAGCGGTTTCGGCGGCCGACCATCCTGATTGCGCTCGAGGACGGGCGTGGGCAGGGCTCGGGCCGCAGTGTGCGGCATTTTCCGTTGCACGAGGTGCTGGAGCGGTGCCAGCAGCAGCTCGAAAGTTACGGCGGGCACGCGATGGCCGCGGGCGTGCGGCTGCGCGCGGAGCAGGTGGCTGGCTTCACGGCGGCGTTTCAGGCGGAAGCGGCGCGGCGGCTGACGCCGGCGGACCTGCGGCCCCAGGTCCAGCTCGACGACGAGTTGCCGCTATGCGACCTGACTGCGGAGTTGGTCGAGCAGATTCACCAGATGGCCCCGTTCGGCACCGGAAATCCTCGGCCGCGGCTGGCGACGACCGCGGTGGAGCTGGTGGACGCGCCGCGCGTGGTCGGAATGAACGGCGCGCATCTGCAATTCACGGTGCGGCAGGAAAACGCATACCGGAAGGCGATTGCGTTCGGGGCTGGTCCGCAGGCGGAGGAGTTGACCCAGCATCGGCGGCTGCGAGTGGCGTTTGAGCCGCTGATCAATGAGTGGAACGGGCAGCGGAAGGTGGAGCTGAAGGTCATCGACTGGCAGCCGGCATGAGGCCGGGGGGCTGCGCTATCTCAAAATCCAATCTTGAAATAGCGCGCTGAAGCGGGTACACGAGCAGGACTGGTGCTGATCCGGTGCGCTTTAGCCAGCAGGCAGGGCAGGCAATATACTGTGTCCTCATGCACCGCCGCGTACTGATTCTCGGCTCCACCGGGTCGATCGGGTGCTCCGCGCTCGAGGTTGTGGCGGCGTTGCGCCCGGAGGTGGAGGTGGTGGGGCTGGCTGCGGGCCGCGACGGGCGGAAACTGGCGGAACAGGCGGGGCGCTTCGGCGTGCGCGCCGTGGCGCTGGCGGATACGGAACGTGCCCCCTGGCTGCGGCAGGTGTTGAGCCCGGACACGCGGGTCTACGCCGGTGCGGACGGCCTGGTCGAGTTGGTCCGGGAGACGGACGCGGATTTTGTGCTCGCGGCGATCGTGGGTGCCGTTGGGTTGCCGGCGACGCTAGCTGCGGTTGAGCGCGGGATCGACCTGGGCCTGGCCAACAAGGAAGCGCTCGTCGTCGCCGGGTCGATTCTGATACCGCTGGCGCGGCAGCGTGGCGGAAAGCTGCTCCCGGTGGACAGCGAGCATTCGGCGATCTTCCAGGCCATGCAGGCCGGGCGCGCCAACGAAGTGGCCCGCATCTGGCTGACCGCGTCGGGTGGCCCGTTCCGGACGTGGTCGCCGGAGCGGATCGCGCGGGCCACGGTCGCGGAGGCGCTGAATCACCCCACGTGGTCGATGGGCCCGAAGATCACGATCGACAGTGCCACGATGATGAACAAAGCGCTGGAGATCGTCGAAGCGCATTATTTGTTCGCGCTGGAGCCCGAGCGCATCGGAGTCCTGGTACACCCTGAGTCCATCGTACACTCGATGGTCGAGTTCTGTGACGGCTCGACGATTGCCCAGCTCGGCAGCCCGGACATGAAAACCCCGATACAATATGCTCTGACCTACCCGCAGCGGGTCGCGGGCCTGGCGGAGCCTCTGGATTGGGCGGCGCAGCGCAGCCTCAGTTTTGAGCCGCCGGATCACGCGCGGTTCCCGGCTTTGCGGCTGGGGTACGAGGCGGCTCGGCTCGGCGGGACGGCCGGCGCGGTGCTGAACGCAGCCAACGAGGCGGCGGTCGAGCTCTTCCGTGCCGGTGAGATCGCGTTTGGCCGCATCGCCGCGCTGGCCGAGCAGACGTTGCGGCGGCACCGCTTGTGCGAGAATCCGAGGCTGGACGAATTGCTGGCCGCGGATGCGTGGGCCCGCGACGAAGTCCAGGGCTGCAAACGGAGTTGTGCAGAGTGACTGAGAAACTAACGGCCACGGCGGCGCTCGCCGAGTGGTTGCTCAACAGCTACCTGGTGCTCAAAGTGGTGCTCGGTTTCTCGATCATCATCTTCGTGCACGAGCTCGGGCATTTTCTGGCCGCGAAGTGGATGGGCGTGCGCGTCGACCGGTTTGCGGTCGGTTTTTTCTATCGGCTGTGCGGTTACCGGCGTGGCGAGGGCCTCACGTTCGGCCGGCGCCCAAACTACAAGCCGGAGGAGTTGGCGGCCAAGGGCTACGGTGAAACGGACTACTGCCTGAACGCGTTGCCGTTTGGCGGGTACGTGAAAATGCTGGGCGAGGACGACATCCTGATTGATGAGCAGACCGGCGTGATGCAGCGGAGTAGCGATCCGCGCGCGTTCACCAACAAATCGGTGGGCCGGCGGCTGGTCGTCGTTTCGGCCGGCGTCGTCTTCAACGTTGCGTTCGCGGCCTTGCTCTATGCGCTCGTCTACCTGGCCGGGGACGTGCAGGTGTGGGCCCCCGTGTTGGGCCGCCTCGATTTGAACAGCCCGGCGGCGAAGGCCGGCCTGCTGCCCGGCGATCGGATTCTCACGCTCAACGGCTCGGCCGTGCACTCCTTCGACGATGTTGCCAAACGCAGTATTCTGGCGGAAGGCGCCCTGCGGCTGCGGGTGGAGCGCGCCGGGCAGCCGCTGGAGCGCGAGTTCGTCATCGCGCGCAGCGCGGCCGACAAGGAGAACGCGCCTCTGGCGGGCCTCATGCCGGCGCTGACGACGACACTTTCGGACGCGGTCGCGGCTAACCCGCAGCGCCGGGAGCTTAAGCCTGGGGATCGCGTCACGGCGGCGAATGGTCAGCCTATCGACGACGTGTTTCAGATCGTCGTCGCATTTGAGAGCTGTGCCGGGCGCCCCGTGAAGCTGACCGTCGAGCGACCGCGCGGCGTAGCGGAGGTGCCCGAGACCGTGACCACGGCCGAGTGGCCGGTGTTGCGGGTCGGGGCGATCGACCCGGAAGACGCGAGCGCGAGCGGCGCCGCGGAGCTCGCGCACCTGCTGGGCTTTCATCGTCGCCGGATGGTGCTCGAGGTACTGCCCGGCTGGCCGGGGGCGGCGGCGGGTTTTCAGGCCGGGGACGTGCTCGTGCAGTGGGACACCGTCGCGAATCCACTTTTCCGCGACGTGACGGCGAGTACCGATGTCAGTGAAGGTCGCGCTGTGCCCGTGCTGGTGGAGCGGGACGGGCGGCTCGCGACGCTCACGGTGACCCCACGCCGCGGCTTCAGCCTGACCAAGACCGCGCCGCCGCGCGTGGGCCTGGTTTTTGGCGAGGAGATGCTCCGGGCCGTAGTCGCGGACGTGACGCCGGGGACCCCGGCGGCGGAGCTGGGCATGCCGCGCGGGGCTGAGCTGGTGGCCATCGGTGAGCGTGAGGTGCACCACTGGCTGGACGTGCTCGAAGGGTTGAAAGCGGCTGCGGGTACGACGGTCGCAGTGCGCTATCGCAGCGGGGAGGATCAGATTGCCGGCCGCATGAGCGTGCCGAGCAGCGTGGTCAACGAGCTGGACATGCCGGCGACGGCTCGGATTCGCTCGATTGCGGGCGACGATGCGGTGACGCTGGACGACGGGCGGCGTGTGCTCTTGCCCGCGCCGCTGGCGGTGCGGAAGTTGCTGGAGCGGCACGTGGGCCAGACCGTGCCGGTCGAGTTTGCCCGCTCGATTATCGCGCGACAGACCGAAACTCTGCCGTTCACCGTGCGTGCGGATAACATCGACCCCTGGCAGATGCGGTTCAGCTATGAATTCGACCTGCCGGAGCTGGGGCCGCACTTCACGCGGATGTTGGTGCCGATCACCGCGGGGGGCAACCCGCTCACGGCGCTGGGGATGGGGCTGGGCCAGGCGGGCGACGACCTGTTTGACGTGTACCGGATCATGAAGGGTCTGGTGAAGAACACGCTGACGCGCCAGCGCGGTGCGCTGAGCGTGAAGAACGTGTCCGGACCGATCGGGATAATCAGCGCCGCGGTCGACCGGGCGAAAGCGGGTTTCGGCGACCTGGCGTTCTTCCTGGCGTACATTTCGGCCAACCTGGCCGTGCTGAATCTACTGCCGATACCCGTCGTCGATGGCGGACTGATCGTGTTTCTGTTGCTCGAGCGGCTGCGCGGCAAGCCCGTGAGCATCAAGGTGCAAATCGCGGCCACTTTGACGGGGCTGGGGCTGATCGTGCTGAGCTTCGTCTTCGTCACGTTCCAGGATATCGTCAAGTGGTGGGGGGGGAGCATGTAACCGTCCGGGGGCCAACGTCAGTTTTCGCCCGCACCCGGCGGCTGGGCACGCTGGCGGCGCTGCCCTTGGACGGGTTGACGATTGTCGCCTGGCTCGCGTTGGCCGCGCTGGCCACGGGGGCCACGCTGGTCACGGACCAACAGTTGCTCGAAGCACGCCGCCTGGTTGGGATCCAGTATCTCGGTGACCTGCGACTTGACGTGCTGGGCGCGCTCCGCGCGTGACGCGCGCTCGCCAGAGACCGTGCGGTCCGCGGTCTGCGCTTCGCGCTCGATACTCCGCAGCCGGTCTTTCTGCTCGGCGGTGAGCTCAAGCTGCTTGGCGGCCCGCAGGACGGTGCGTACGTCGGACACCTCGTCAGGGTTGCGGGCGTTGTCACGACGCAGCGTCGCGAGCTGGGCCTGCTGCTCGGGCGAGAGCATGGACTGAAGCTGCGTGAAAAGACCCTCCCAATCGGGCGGCGTGCGCCACGCGTCCCCCTGGTCCCGCCGTCGTCCCGGCTGCAGTTGGTATTGCGACACCAACGCGTCGTACTGCTCGCGCTGCGCGTCGGTTAATTGCAGTTCGTCCGGCAGGCGCGCCAGCAGGTTGAAGCGCCCCCCCATCGGGCCGCGCTCCGCGAAGCGTTGTTCAAAGCGCTGCCGCGCATCATCGAGTTTCTGGACCTGGTCCGCGTTAAGCAGGGGTTGGACCTCAGCGAAGAAGTCGCGCACGAGCACGGCCCGCGCTTCGCCGCATGCCCGCATCTGCGTGCGGATTTCCGCAGCGCGGTCCTCGTCGCCACTCTCACGTGCGTCGCGAAGCTGCTGCCCCAACTCGACCATCTCGCCGCGTTGCAGTTGCTGTTCCTCGGCCAGGGCTGTGTACTTGGCGGTGAGCTGCTCATACGGCTCGCGCTGTGAGTCATTCAGTTCGAGCACCAGCGCCAGCCGCCGGGCCATTACATCCACCGGCATCATCCCGAACCCGCCCGCGGGCGGCCGCATGTTCGGCGTAGGTTGACTACCAGCTTGTGGCTGCCCCTGGACCGAAAAAACCAGCCCCCACAGCAACAAAGCGACCATCCAGGCGTGCCTCATGACTAACTCCTGTGGTTCTAGGGCGGCCGAGCGCCGTCCGCGAGTCGTACAGCGCCAGACGCCGAACTGGACCTCGCAGCCGGACCGTAGCACCGCGCCGCCGAACGTCACCACTCGTGAAGCCTAACGCGGCGGGCTTCGTTTTGTTGCGGCGGCGTGCGTGTCGCGGGCATCGTAAGCCATGGGTGGTCTTGATTGGTGCACACTATCCCTGTATCGTAGAAAGTTGTTGACAGGTAATCACCGTCGGAGAGTCCTCCGCGCCCTGCGTTGGAGGCACTCGTGCCCGGTCGGTGACGGTTCCGTCTGCGGCACATCTTAGTGAGCCAGGCGAGAGAAGTTCTAGCGCTGAGATCCGTGTCCGAGCGCGCCAGGCAACCGCTGCACGCCCCGTGGTCGCTATGGCGCGCTGAAGCCAATTACACGTTGTGCCTGACTGCGCGGCCCGTTGCGCTGCAATCGCGGTCGCGGACGCGCAGTTAGAGTTGGGAATGGCGCCGTAGTCCGGCTATGACATTTGAGAGCGAGGCAAAGCACATGAGAAGCAGTCAGGTCCGAAGCGGTAGTTTCCTGCGAGCATTGGCCCTAACGGCTGCGGCCCTGGGAGGCGCGGCAGTGTACGCCCAACGGCCGCTCGACGAGGTACCGGTAGTGCGGCTGCCGGCGCCCGAGCTGGAGGCCATTCGGGCCGCGGAAGCGCAGGACGCAACGGCGGATTTGCCGCTGCGGTTTGCGATGCCGTACGAAGTGAACGTCGCCCCCGAGACGGCGGGCGTGTGGGACGAGCTCGATAGCGGCCTGCGCATGTGGCGGGTGCGGGTCATGGCCCCTGGGGCGCTATCGCTGAACTTTGGGTTCACGGCTTTTCATCTGCCGCCGGGCGGCGACCTGTGGATTTATGCCGCCGACGGCCAAGATGAGACGCGGTCGTTCACCGACGCGGACAACGACGAGTCCGGCGAGTTCTGGACGCCGGTGATCCTGTCCGCGGACGTGGTGATTCAGCTCATCCTCCCCGCGCAGGCGGACGAGGTGCCTGGACTGTTCCTGAAGTGGGTCAATTTCGGTTATCGGGGCTTTGGCGCGATTGTCGAGCGCGCCGGGGTGTGCAATATCGACGTCATCTGTCCGGACGGCGACGGCTGGCGCAACGAGATTCCCGCCATCGGCGTCTATACCATCAGCGGCTCGTGGACCTGCACAGGCTCGATGGTCAACAACACGGCAGGGAATCAGGTACCGTATTTTCTCACGGCCAATCACTGCGGCGTCAATTCCGGCAATGCCGCGTCGGTGGTCGTGTACTGGAATTTCTACAGCCCGACATGCGGACAGCACGGCGGCGGGTCGCTGAGCCAGTACACGAGCACTGCGACCTGGCGCGCGTCCTGGGCAACGTCGGATTTCACGCTAATTCAGCTCAACAGCTCGCCGAACCCGGCGTGGAACATCACGTTCGCCGGTTGGGATCGGCGCGACAGCAATGCGCCCAGCGCCGTCGGCATTCACCACCCGAGTACGGACGAGAAGAGCATCAGCTTCACCACTTTCGCCACGTGGGTTGCTAGCTACTTGGGTGACGCGAGTCCTGGCGATGGGACGCACCTCAGGATGATCTGGCAGACGAGCCCCAATCGCGGCGTGACCGAGCCAGGCTCATCCGGCTCGCCACTCTTCGACCCGAATCACCATATCGTCGGCCAGCTTCACGGCGGCTATTCCGCCTGTGGCGCGTCGGACATGCGCGACTGGTATGGCCGGGTCTACCGGTCCTGGACCGGCGGCGGCGGCAGTTCTTCGCGTTTGAGCGATTGGCTGGACCCGGGTAGCACGGGCGCGTTGTTCGTCGATACACTCGTCCCAGGTATTGGCCTTACGGTCACGCCCGCCGACGGCCTGGCTTCGACCGGCAACGCCGGCGGGCCCTTCACGCCGAGCAGCAAGAGCTACACGCTGACGAACGCGGGCTCGACGAGCATCAACTACACGGCGAGCAAGACCCAAACCTGGGTCACGGTCAGCCCAACCTCCGGCACACTCGCCGGCGGGGCCTCCGCGACGGTGACGGTATCCATTAACACCAACGCCAACTCGCTGCCCAACGGTGCGTACAGCGACACCGTCAGCTTCACCAACACGACCAACCACTCGGGCGACACCACACGGCCCGTCACGCTCCAGGTCGGCATCCCGACCTTAGCCTACTCGTGGAACATGACCGCCAACCCCGGCTGGACCAGCTCCGGCGGACAGTGGGCCTGGGGCACGCCGACGGGCGGCGGCGGCGCCTACGGCGGCCCCGACCCCACCAGCGGCCACACCGGCACCACGGTCTACGGCTACAACCTCAGCGGCGATTACGCCAATAGCATCCCCGAGTACCACCTGACCACGACTGCCATCAACTGCACCGGCCTGACGCAGGTACGCTTGAAGTTCTGGCGTTGGCTCGGCGTCGAACAGCCGACGTACGACCACGCCTACGTCCGCGTCAGCAGCAACGGCAGCACCTGGACGACCGTCTGGCAAAATACGGCCGAGGTCGCCGATGCCTCCTGGCAGGCACAGGATTTCGACATCTCCGCGGTCGCGAACAACCAGGCCACGGTCTATGTCCGCTGGACAATGGGCGCCACCGACAGCAGTTGGACCTATTGCGGCTGGAACATCGACGACGTTGAAATCTGGGCGGTTGGTTCCTGTACCGCGCCGTCGATCACGACACAGCCGCAAAGCCAGACCAAATGCGTGGGGCAAGCGGTGACGTTCACCGTCGCGGCCAGCGGCACCGCGCCTTTGAGCTACCAGTGGCGGAAAAACACCACGAACATCACCGGTGCGACCGCCAGCTCGTACACGATTGCCGCCGTGGCCACCGGCGATGCCGGCAGCTACGACTGCGTCGTCACCAACTCC
>JAGVEP010000305.1 GCA_020058145.1 Phycisphaerae bacterium
CTGCCGACACCTACCTCCGCTGCCTTACGGGCGCGGCTCTGATTGGTGGGCCGCGCCCACGCTACGATTCGTCCTCCGCCACCAGTTGTGCCACAACCGGGCGGAGGCGCTTGAGCACGCGCGTTTTGCTGATATATACGGCGTTCCGGGTGGTTCCCAGCAACTTCGCAACCTTGCCCGCCGGTTGCTCGTGCAAGACGTACAACTCAAACGCCTGGTATACCAGCGGGTCGATCTCACGCACCACCTGGTCGAGCGCCCGGGCCAGCAGGTTCCGCCGCCACTCCAGGTCAAATGCCTGCTCCAACTCGGCCGCATCAGCGACGGTTTCCGTCTCTTCGACCGCGAAGTCTGTCCGCACTCGCTCCTGACGCGCCCGGCGGCGCTGCACGTCGCGGACTTTGTGCAGCGCGATGCCGCGTAGCCACTGCTTGAACCGCCCTTTGGAACGATCAAACGGCGCGTTCAGCTCGCGAAACGTCGCATGCACCGCCAGCAAGGTCTCCTGGACGGCATCGGCTGCGTCGGCATCCGTCAACCCAAGCCGCTTGGCGAACGCGAGCACTAGCGGCGAGTACACGCGGAAGAAATCCCGCCACGCTTGCGGACCGCCGCCGCGGATACCTTCGAGTACAGCGCTGTTCGTCGTGGTGGTGAACATTCTGGCATTGTATTCCGCACGACGGTGCCGACGGCAAGCCCAATTGGGACGGGGCGGCGTGCCCGGCACCCGCGACCCATACCCCAGGGCCGAACCGTGCACCGCGGGGCCGGACAGCGCCACCTCGGCTCCCTAAAGCAACTCGCTGCCAAGGCGAGCGATCTTTCCCGAAATTTCCTGTTTGGGTCTGAGAAAGATCGGCCCGGCGCCGGGCGAGTAGTCGGTAGGCGAGCCGGCGCAAATCCCAGCCGGAATCAATGCGTTCGTGGCGGAAGTGACAGGGCAATAAAGCGGCCCGGGGTCTTCGAGGTGTGCATGAGAGCCGGGTGCGACCGGGGGGCGCACCCCGCCCGCCTCATTCTATGGCTGGGCGCAGGCCGACCGCCGCATGGTCGGCCAGGGGAGGCCGACGGTACGGCCGGTACGGAGCCCGGCCGCTACGCCAGGTTCATCGTCATCAGGAACAGCCGGTTGTTCTCGATTTTTTGCAGCCGGTTGCGCAGCAGCTCGACCGCTTCGACCGGGTTCATGTCGCTCAGCACGCGGCGCAGCATGTAGACCTTTTCCAGCTCGTCGGGGTGCAGCAGCAGCTCTTCCTTGCGTGTGCCGGAGGCCGAGATATTGATCGCCGGCCAGATACGTTTGTCCACCAGGCGGCGGTCGAGGTGTAATTCGCTGTTACCGGTGCCCTTGAACTCCTCGAAGATGACTTCGTCCATCTTCGAGCCCGTGTCCACCAGGGCGGTGCCGATGATCGTCAAGCTGCCGCCTTCTTCGATGTTGCGGGCGGCCCCGAAGAACCGCTTCGGCTTCTGGAGCGCGTTGGCGTCGACGCCACCGGTCAGAATCTTGCCCGAGTGCGGCACTTCGGAGTTGTAGGCGCGGGCCAGACGCGTGATCGAGTCCAGCAAAATCACCACGTCGCGGCCGAACTCCACCAGCCGCTTGGCCTTGTCAATCACCATTTCGGCGACCTGCACGTGCCGGCTCGCCGGTTCGTCGAACGTCGAGCTGATGACCTCGGCCTTCGTCGCCCGCTGCATTTCGGTCACTTCTTCCGGCCGCTCGTCAATCAGCAGAATGATGACGTACGCGTCGAGATGATTCGCAGAAATCGCATTCGCCATCTTCTGGAGCAGCACGGTCTTGCCCGTGCGCGGCGGCGCGACGATCAGCATGCGCTGACCCTTGCCGATCGGAGTCACCATGTCGACGATGCGCATGTTGAGTTCGTTCGACGCCGTTTCCAGGTACAGCCGCTGGTTGGGGTGCAGCGGGGTCAGGTCCTCGAAGTTGGTTTTCTCGGTGACCGCCTCGGGCGTCTCGTAGTTGATCGCCTCGACGCGCAGCAACGCGAAGTAGCGCTCCGACTCCTTGGGCGGGCGAATCTGGCCCGCCACGATGTGTCCGTTGCGCAGGCCAAAGCGGCGAATCTGCGATGGGCTGACGTAGATGTCGTCGGGGCACGGGAGGTAGTTGTACTCGGGGCTGCGCAGGAAGCCGAAACCATCCGGCAGCACCTCCAGCACGCCCTCGCCGTAGAGCAGACCGTTCTGGTTGATCCGTTTTTTGAGAATCTGGAAGATGAGGTCCTGCTTCGACAGGCCGACGTACTCCTCCAGGCCCTCCTTGCGGGCGACCTCGTGCAGATCGGTGACCGGCATCTTTTGGAGGTCGGTGATGTGCAGTTCGCCACGCTTGATCCGCTCGTACTTCTCGTGCGTGTCGCGGTCAATCGGGGAGCTGTCGTCGTAATCCCCCTTCTTGCGCTTCTTGCGATGCTCTTCGGCGCGCGGCTCAGCGGCCACCGCCGGTTCGTCCCCGACCGCGGCGGGTTCGGTGGCGACATCGGTTTCATCGCCCTCCGGCAGCGCTTCGGTGGCGACGAATTGCGACGCGCCGTCGGCGGGCGCGGTTTCGGTGTGCTCCGCCTCCGGCTGGCCAGCGACAGCGTCGTCGCTGTCCGGGATGCTCTCGATAACGTCTTGCAGCTTTTTTTTCGTGCTGCGTGTCCGCGCCACTGACTTACCCATGCTAAGCTCCAGAGAAACAAACCGGCTTCGGCCGCCCGGCTGAAAGAGACAGGGTGGTGCCGCCCGGGACGTAACTATCGTCGCGATCTAAGGTTGTGAATGCTTACCCAGTACTCTTCGCAGGACCTCGGCCACTTGCGGGCGTAGTGCATCGTCAGGCCCGTCGTTTTCAACGACGAACTCGGCCCGTGTACGCTTCTCAGCCGGCGATAATTGCCAACCTTCCCGCCGTCGTAGCTCCTCAGCACTCCAGCCGCGCGCCGCGCTTAATCGTTGCTGTCGCGTGGAATCGCTCGCGCTGACAAAGACAACCGTATCGCACTCGCGATCAAGATCACTTTCGAGCAGGAGCGGGGAATCGATGACGATGGCCGTGACTGCTGGGTCTTTTTCAACCGCCCGTATCATAGCCGCCCGCCGCTTGTGAATCAAGGGGTGTACCAAACCTTCCAAACGTCGCCTTTGTTCACCGTCCGCGAAGACGATGTCGGCGATTTTCCGGCGGTCCGGGCGTCCCTCTGCGTCCGTAACATCTTGTCCCCACCAGTGTTGCAGCGTTTTCAGCGTCTCGGGAAGCTGCAATATCTCGTGCGTGAGGCGGTCGGCGTCAATTACCACGCAGCCCAGTTTCTCAAACTCGGCGGCGACCCGGGACTTCCCGGAGCCAATGCCGCCGCAGATGCCGATGATCGGTTTACCTCGTTCCATGCGGACCGCCATCCCAAACACCCTGGCCGCTAGCGCTCTCCCAGCCAACGCGACCAGGCCTCGCGGTCAAAGCCGAAATCCTGGCCGGTGATTTGTCGCAGAGCGTGCAACACCTCTGTGCGGTAGACGGTCACACGCCGATACGCCCAGCGGTCCTCAAGTTCGTTGTCCCACACAAGGTAGCGGTCCGGCCAGCCAACGATCTCGGGACGGTGCAGCGCCCGCACGCCGGAACTGATCTCCACCACCGTCATGCCGTCGAATACCAGTGGCCAGCCGCCAATGTACCGCCGCAGGGGGACCTCGACCCACTTGTCGCGCTCGGCAGTCAGCGCGTCAATCAGGTCCGGGACCGCGTCACGATCCTCAAGCTGCCCAAGCGCGAGCGCGGCCCGCCTGAGCAGCACGTCATTGCCGTGCTGCAGAGCCGCGCGGTATTCGCGGGCAATCCGCGGATCGTGGCGTCGCACCAACTCCGCGATCGCGGCCAGACGCACTTCGACCTCGGGATCCAGCAGCGCGAGGATACCCAGGTTCATGGTCGCCTGGTCTTCGGAGAACGCGCTGAGCGCCTGCACGAGCAGCAACCGGCACGCGGCGTCGCCGGTGGTCAGAACTTCGGTCAGCGGGTGGATGGCCAGTGGGTCGCGGATTTCCAGGAGGCGCGCGCGACCGTCTTCGACCTGTCGCGGAATGGTGTTTTCGAGCAGCCCGGACTTAAGCGCCCGAATCCGCCGCTGCCATTGCAACTGAATGGCCCGCGCGAGCTTGCGTTGCTGGGCTTCCTCGTCCTTGGCGGTGTCCACCTCGCCACGGCGGTCAATGACCCGCCGCCCGTCAACCCACAGCTCACCGACGCGGACGTAGCCCAGCGCCCGCCGGGCAGGCCCGAAGTCCCCGTCCAATTCAAGGGCCCGCAGCAAGTGCTTCCGCCGCTCGCTCTTGAGGCCCTGTTCCTCACACCAGGCCGCGAGGGCCGTTTGGGCCTCCGGCGTGTCGGCAGCGTCCTTCAGCCTGCGGTCGTACTCGTCGAACGGCGTCGTCGCGACCTCCACGCTCTGAACCGCGCCGCTCGAAACCGCGACGATGCCGACGACCGTGCGTATCCGGTAATTCCCCGCCTCGATGCCCAGCAATTGGCCCTCGACCGTGCCGCCGTTGGCAAGATGAAAGACGTCGCCGCGTGCCGGCCGGCTGGTCGCCAGCGTGATAAGCACCATCGGCACAACGACGGCGCGGTAGCGTTGCGCTAGCCGGAAGCAGGATGGCAGGCGGGCGAGCACGCTCACGTATGGCCCCATTCGCAGTCGATCCACCGGGTATTGTAGGCGGAGGCGGTCTGGCGATACAGCCGGTCTTACGTGCGTGCGCGATTTGGGTAGAATGCGCGAATGGTATGTCCTGACGAATCCGCCTCGTCAGCTTCGGCGGACGGATTCAGCTACACCGAGCTTGCGGGAGTGAGTCCCGCCGCGGAAAGCGCCGGAGCGCCGCGTAGCAGGCCCCGGGCGAGCGGGCGGCCA
>JAGVEP010000336.1 GCA_020058145.1 Phycisphaerae bacterium
CGCTGCCCGTCCGCGACGAGGTCTTTGAGCAGGCGGCCGGTGCCGGCGTCGTAAATGAGCGTTCCGGTGGGCACGGACACGAGCAAGTCCTGCCCGTTGCGGCCGGTACAGTTGCTGCCGGAGCCGGGCTGGCCATTTTCGGCGTGATAATGATGTCGGCCGGCGAGATCGAGGAGCGTATCGATGCCGGTCTTCGCGACCAGGTAGACCGACGCGCCGCGTCCGCCGTCGCCGCCGTCGGGTCCGCCCTTGGGCACGAACTTCTCGCGGCGGAAGCTGACGCAGCCATCGCCGCCCTTCCCGCCGCGGACGTGGATGGCGACCTCGTCGACGAATAGGCGTAATGAGCCGGTGGCGCGTTGCATGGGGGCAATCGAACCGAGCGTGACGACGCTGTCAAGCGGAGGAATTCTGTCGGCCGTAGCGGCCGGGCTCTCACGCGGCTGTCCGGCCATCCGAGCCGACAGCGCGAGCTGTCGGCCCTCCTCCGACCGCTCGCGGACGCTTGTCCGACCGCTCGCGCAGTCGGCTCGGGATCAGGCCAGGTGCCGGGGTCGTGTCGGCCGTGAGGCGTGGATCTCCATTTCCCCTCGTGCGAGAATCCGTTCTCGCACCCAACTGGGTGCGGTCCCCGCTCATGGGAGAATCCCTTCTCGCACTCCCTCCGGCGGGAAGCCGTTCCCGCTCTTCAGTCCGAACGGTCGGTGCCGCTCTTCAGCCCGCAGGGCTGGTCTAGCGTAGCCGGGGGCCAGCGCAGCGCCGCCCCCGGTCGGTTGGTACCCGGGGCGTGCCTCGACCCTGCAGGGGTCGCCTTGGGTTTCGCGGCTGCCTGGTGCGTGAATCCTCTCTCGCACCTGCACGGGCCGGAATCCCATCCGGCAGATCGCGGGAAGGGATTCCCGCGAGAGTGGGTGCGAGAAGTGATTCACGCACGAGCGGGATTCACGCACCAGCGGCACCGCGGGCGAGACGCCCACGCCACCCTCACGGAACCGGTCGGCCGCCTGCCTCCAGGGGATACGCGGCCTGAAGCGCCAGCATGGCGTAGGCCGTGGTCAACGCCGGCAACCCCTCCATCCAGCGATCCGCGTCGTTGACCCAGCTTCCGTCGGACTTTTGCAGCCGTGCCAGGTGCTCGACGAGTTCGTGCCGCCAAGGATGTTCGCGGCCCGTCTGGTCCGTGATGACGGGCTCGCCCCAGGCTGCCAGAGCGCGGCCGAAGACGTGATAGAAGTAGAAAAGCCCTTCCTTGGACCGCGCGTCGGGCATGTTGGGGTTGTGGTCGAGCGTCCAGTGCCGCCGAATCCAGTCGAACGCGGCCCGCACCCGCCGATCGTCGCGTTTCAGGCCGGCGTACAGCAGGCTCTTGAAGCCGGCATAGGTCATTGAGCCGTAGCAACGCAGCTCGGTCCGCCCCTCGACATCCACGGTCTCGGCCTTGCTCTCGCCGCCGCCCGCGGGTGAATAGATGAAGCCGCCGGCCGTTGAACCCTTGGCTAGCGGCTGGTCGTTGGTCTCGCCGAGCATCTGGCAGCGTGCGATGAAGATGAGGGCCTTCTGGTAGGCCGGGTCGTCCTTGGGCAACCCGCTGTCCTGCAGCGCCTCAAGCATCATCTGTGTGTTGGATAGGTCGGGACGCTTGCCAGGCCCGTAGCCGGCCCCGCCATAGAAGGAATCGTCGGGTGATTTGCCCTCGCCCTCGTCCCATTGGTTATCTTTGAGGAACTTCTGCAGAGCGGCGACGCGCCGCGCGTACTTCGGCTCCTTGAGCATGGCCAGCATGGAGAGCGCGACGCTGGTTTCGTAGTTCTTGAGCAGGCCCTCGGCGGAATAGACCCCGCCGTCCTCACGCTGGTGCTGGAAGACGAACTCGGTGCCGCGCCGGACGCCGGGGTGGTTGGGTCCGACGGTCGGTTCCTGGATCAGAGCTTTGCTGGCGAGCGCCGTGACGCCGGGGCCGGTTTCGCCGGCCCAGCCGCCGTCGGCCTCCTGGGCGGCGAGCAGGTACTTCGCCCCGCGTGCGGTGAGCCGGTGGGCCTCAGTCTCCATTTCGTGATCGCGCGCGGCGAGTTGCGCCGCACGAGTGGTTGGCAGCGTAGCCGGCATGGAAGTCGTTTGTGCGGCGGCCGGCAAGGCGGCCAGTAGGGTGGGCACTGCCCACCAGAAACGGAGTCGGGCGCGAGGCAACAGCACTCTGGTGGGCAGTGCCCACCACACAAAGCTGGTGGGCAGTGCCCACCCTACAGGGTTACTCATAACCCAACTCCTTCAGCCGGTCTTCGTCGAGGCCGAAATGGTGCCCGATTTCGTGCAGCACGGTGATCCGGATCTCGTCCACCAACTCGTCCCACGACTCACACATCTCGCACAGGTTATGGCGGAAGATGAGGATGCGGTCCGGCAGCGGCGACGGCGCCATCTCCGGACCTTTGTCCTCGAGTGGCACGCCGACGTACAGGCCGAGGATGTCATCCGGGACGTCCTCTTCACGCATGAGTTTCCGGTCAGGCCGGCCGCGGACCTCGATTAGCACGTTCTCCAGGTGGGGCTGGAACTCGTCGGGCACCCCGGACAGGGCTTGTTCGACGGCCCGGTCGAATTCGGCTGGCGAACAAGGTATCATCGCAGCGGCGCCTCACCGGAACGGGCCGCAGCCCGCAGCGGGAGTATAGGTGCGCCCGCGGTGTGAGCCAAACGGAGTAGCCCGTGTCAGCCGTCAGTCATCAGCCATCAGCTATCAGCCTTCCGCGTGTCGCGGTTCGCCGGCGGAACCCGTCGGCGACTGGTCCTCTACGGCCGACTCGGGGGTCGGCCGCTACATTTTGTGCGTCGCTCGTCGTGGGTAGTGCTTTGCTCGCCGGCTGCGCGCCCACGTCGTTTCTGATTACGCCGGTGGCGGTGCGGCCGGAGCTTTCCGAACAAGTCGTCGTCCGTGAGAGCCCCTGGGCGACGAAGAAAATTGCCCTCATTGACGTGGATGGCGTGCTGCAGAACATTCGCCCAACGTCGCTGCTCGGTGCCAGCGGCGAGAACCCCGTCTCGCTCTTGGCCGAAAAACTGGACCACGCCGCGACCGACAAGGACGTGCGCGCCGTCGTGTTGCGCATCAACTCACCCGGCGGCGGCGTTACCGCGACCGACTTGATGTACGGCGAGCTCCGCCGGTTCCGCGAACGCACCGGTAAGCCGGTCATTACGTCCATGCTCGATGTGGCGGCGTCCGGCGGATACTACCTCGCGTGCGGCAGTGACAAGATCTATGCGCTGCCGACGACCGTGACGGGGAGCATCGGCGTCATCATGCTCGCGCCGGATTTCTCCGGCACGATGGGCAAGATCGGCGTGCGGGTGAACGTCATCAAGAGCGGTCCGATGAAGGATATGGGGTCCATGTTCCGCGAAATGAGCGACGAAGACCGCGCGATGTTTCAGAGCTTGATCGATGGCATGTATGCGCGATTTCTCGACGTGGTGGGCCGCGCACGCCAGGACGTGCCGCGCGATGAGCTGCGAAAACTGGCCGATGGCCGCGTGTATCTCGGGACCGAAGCCAAGGAAAAGGGTCTGGTTGACGAATTGGGCACGCTGCACGACGCCATCGCCGGCGCGAAGGAAGCCGCGGGTTTGGCCGACGTGAAAGTGAAAGTGGTGCAATACGGCCGGCCGTTGGCGTATCGGCCAAACATCTACGCGCATGCGGACGCGCCAGCGCAGCAGGTTAATCTGGTCAACGTGCAACTGCCCGACTGGCTCGCCGGCCCATCGCCGCAGCTTATGTACATCTGGGCGCCGGGGTGGTAGGGAGGCTGTAGCGGCCGACCCCCGTGTCGGCCATCCGAGCCGACTGCGCAAGCAGTCGGAACAGAGCCGACTGCGCAAGCGGTCGGAACCGAAACTACCTCGCCAGCGATCGGAATCCAGACCGACAGCTCGCGCTGTCGTCTCGGTTCGGTGCATGGTTCAGTGCTGCGCGGTTCGGTGCTACTCGTGGATCAACCCAACTCCTCACCCTGCTGCTCGACAACATAGATGCCGGCGTGCCGCACACTCTCCGCATCCCACAGATAGCGCGTGCTGGCCTGCCGTGTCCAGACGCGGGCCGCGGCGTCGAACATACCCGTCGCCCGAAGCCGGCGCGTCGCCCATGACTTGAGTTGGCCGACCGCCACCTCCGGCCGCTCGTCGCCGCAGTGTACGACCGCGTGGACATGATTCGTGCGAACGTTCAGGGCAATGAGTTCCCAGCATCGCAGGCGGCAGTGGTCCGCGACCGCCTGCCCGACAACGCGGCGTGCCGCAGCATCCAGAGCGACGCACGGCGTGTTCTGGCTGGCGACGCGGGCGGCGTGGCGTGGCGGATCGGGCGGTGCGTAGTCCGCGCCGGGGATGTTGTGCGAGTCATCGACCGAGCCGCGCTCATCGCCGTGGAGCCAGGTGCCGTAGGTTGTCCACGTTAACAGATAAGCCATTGGGGCGGACATATGGTGAAAATGCCTGCACGCGTGCGTGTCTTGCAACCCCAAATCCGAGCCGACCGCGCGAGCGGTCGGAGTGGCAATTCGTGCCGGCGATCAAACCGCAGACCGACAGCTCGCGCTGTCGTCTCGGATGTCGGGGCGGATGTCGGCTCGGTTTTGGCTATTTTGGGCTGGACACGCGGGTGTATACGTCGCTAGAATGAACCTTGGTGTTCGTGGGCCTCTCGGAGCGTCCGGGGGGTCCCGTGTCGCGATCACCTACAGACGCAAAGAAGGAGGACTGGGCATGTATCGGAAACTGGCATTGTCGGCAGGCGTGTTGTGCCTGGCCGCTATCGGGCTCGTCGTGCCGGCGCGGGCGGACATCGTTGTCCCCGGCGCGGACGGGTCGGATGGGGCGTTCAACCCGACCGACCCGAACACGGTGATTGACCTTTCGCTGGCCCCCACGGGCGAGTGGAACGGCTCGAACCAAAGCCCCGGTTACGGCGTCTATGACCCCAACCAATGGGCGGTCGTTTTTCGCTACAGCGCTGTCAATATCCCCACCGGCAAGACGGTGACTTTTCTCAATCACCCGTCCCGTGCTCCGGTAGTGTGGCTGGTGTCGGGGAGCGTCACGATCAGTGGTTCGGTCAACTTGGACGGCAAGTACACCTCGCAGCAGTACGTCGGTTTCCTCCTCGAACCGGGCGCAGGCGGCTTTCGCGGCGGAACCGCCTGGCTCGGCACAGGTGCGTTTTGTGGCGGCGGCTTCGGTCCCGGGGGCGGGTTGGTCTTTCAATCCAACGCGGCCGGCGGCGGAAGCTACGCCACTGTGGGCTCTAACGGCGGGCCGACCTATGGGAACGCGAGAGTCCTGCCGCTCATCGGCGGCTCGGGATCTGGTGGATACTCAGGATCGCCGGGTTCTGGGGGCGGCGGCGCGATTCTCATGGCCGCGAGCACGACGATCACCGTTAACGGCGCGATCTACGCGCGGGGCGTGGTTTACAACAACTACAGCAGCGCCGGTGGAGGCATACGGCTGATCGCAGACGACGTGAGCGGCACTACGGGCGTTCTGCGCGCAACCAGCGGTAACTACGGCGGTAACGGCAGGATTCGCATCGAGGCCAATTCGGTGACGCTGAGCGATCCCGGGGCCCCGGCCTACACCATCGGCCTGCCCGGCACGACCGCCACGATCTGGCCGCCGGCCGATGCGCCGACGGTGGAACCGCTGACGCTGGGCGCCGCGGCCGTGCCAAGCGACCCGCGCGGCAGTTTCGACTTTCCGTACGCGGACGTGGCGGTGGCGGACCCGAATGCGCAGACCCTGGTGATTGAAGCCCGCAATGTGCCGCTCAACTGGATCGTGAAGGTCCGGGTGGTACCGCGTGTTGGACAGGATTTCACGGTCAACGCGACGTACGTCAGCGGCAATGTGACCTTGTCTACCTGGCAGGCGCAATTGACGCTGCCCAACGGCTTCGCAGCGATCCAGGTCCGGGCGTCGGCGCCGTAAGGAGGGCGGGAATATGAAAGCCATCTGGTGGGCGGTGCCCACCCTACTAATGACTGTCGGTGTCGGGCACGCGCAGGACATCACCGACGCCGTCGCGCGCGAATTCACCGTGTTTAACAACTTGGCTGAACCGGGCGCGCTCAGTGACGCGATTTCCCGCGAGTTCTCGGTGTTCAACGGCTCGGCGCTGACTCCGCCGATCACCGACGCCATCACCCGCGAGTTCACCGCATTCAACGACCCGGAATTGCCGGACGCGTTTACCGACGCGATCGCGCGCGAGTTCACTTCGCACAACGACCTGGTGCCGCCGGACGTGTTCACCGACGCCGTCTCGCGCGAAGTGAGTACCCTGACCGCGGTCAGTGCCGTGTTCGTATCCAGCACCGACGACGCGACGGCCTATCCGGTGGGTGGCACGCTGCCACAGCAACTCACCGCGCTGAACGCCGCGCCGCCGGCGTACGATCCGAATACGTGGCAGCCTGTTTATCGCAAGGACGACAACCTCGATGACCAGTTCGTCTGCGGGCAGGTGCCGAACCCGCTGGACCGCGAGTACGTTTCGGCCGACGAGTACCTGCTAGGCGCCGACGAGGTGACGTTGGACAACTGCAATTCGACCTTTTACCGGTTCGAGTTCGAGCTGCCGTTCAACGCCTGGGCCGCACGGATTAGCGGCAGCGCCAATGTTGATGATCAAGGCGTCGCGTTCGTGAACGGGAATCGCATCAGCGGCCTGATGACCGTGCCAAACTGCAACCCGACCGGCGGGCCGAGCGACCCGTGCTACTTGCAACAAGACGCGGGTCATGATCGCGCCGACGCGCAAGGCCTGGAAATCCTGACCTGGGCCACGCTCGATCCGTTCGGGAGCGTGCAGTCGACGTATCTGCAAGCCGGCGCGAATGCGCTCGTCTTCGGCGTTTGCGGCAACGCCACGTACTATGAGCCGACGGGCGTGGAGTTCACCGCGGTGGTCACGTACTGGCTGCGCGGCGACCTGGACTGCAATGGCGCAGTCAATTTCGACGACATCAATCCGTTCGTGCTCGCGCTGAGTGACCCCGCGACCTACAACGCCATGTTTCCGTATTGCAACGTCCTGAACGGGGACTGCAATGCGAGTGGTGCGGTGAATTTTGACGACATCAATGCGTTTATTGCGATCCTGAGCGGCGGTTAGTCAACCGCGACCGGCGCCGCGACCGGCGCCCGGGAACCGAGCCGATTGCGCGAGCGATCGGAACCGAGCCGACCGCGCGAGCGGTCGGAACCGGCTTCGTTCGCCCGCGCTGTCGGTGCCCATCGGAACCGATCGTACCAGCGGTCGGAACGATTACCGACAGCTTGCGCTGTCGGCTCGGTTTTTCGCGCGGTTCATGTGGGTGCCCAGGCCTCGCATCGCCCCTGCCGTGCTGCCGCGCCACTGGCAAGAGTGCCGATGATCCTCTTGATCGACAACTACGACTCGTTCACCTACAACCTCGTCCAGCGGCTCGGCGAACTGGATGCGGCGCTCGACATTCGCGTGTATCGCAACGATCAGATCACGCTGGACGCTATCGAGGCGGCCCGGCCTGACCACATCATCATCTCGCCGGGTCCGTGTACCCCGCGCGAGGGCGGAATCAGTAACGACGTGATCCGCCGGTTTGGGGGGCGCGTGCCGTTGCTCGGCGTTTGTCTCGGGCACCAGTGCCTGGGCTATGTCCACGGGGCGAACGTGATCCGCGCCCCGCGGCTGATGCACGGCAAGACGAGCATGATTCGACACGACGGGGAGGCGCTCTTCGCCGGGCTGAGCAACCCGTTTCAGGCGACGCGTTACCACTCGCTCATCATTCAGGAAGGCACGCTGCCGGAGGATTTCGTCGTCTGTGCGACCAGTGACGACGATCCGACCGAGATCATGGCGATCCGGCACCGGCAGCAGCCCATGTTCGGCGTGCAGTTTCACCCGGAGAGCTTTTTGACGCTGGAAGGGCACAAGCTGCTTGCCAACTTCCTCAGAATCCGGTAGGCAGAAGCCATGAGAACCTGGCTGGTGTTGGCTCTGGCGTTCCTTGCGGCGGGATGGGTCGCCGGCTGCGCCCAGAAAAACCCGGCGCTGACGGCTCAGCCGACCGCCGAGGAGCTGCCGGTGCCCGAGCGGTCCGGCGATACAGCGACCATCGTGGTCGGAGTCGAACACGGCCGGGCCGAGCGAGCGACCCGCCTGGTCCCGGACTTTAAGCCGCCGGAACTAACGTCGGAGGAGAAAGCGGCCCTGGGTGAGGAGCCGCCGCGACATAAGTTCTTGCCCTACAATTTGTTCCGGACGTCTGGAACACGCGTCGGGACATGGTTTGGGGGTGTCACTACGGCTGCGTCGGGGTTGCGTGGTGCCACGGTCCAGATTGACCCGACGCCAAAGAAGGTGCCGGTGTCCAGGGCGCCGGCGGGGTGACGACTGCGGTGGACCCAGCCGAGTCCCCGACCGGGAGGGTGCTGCCGGGCGATAAGTCGGTTGCGGGGTCCGGGCCGGAAAGCGACATTCGGGTCGGAACCGATCCCGTGGCGAAGAAAACCGGGGGTCGCCAGCCCTAGTCGCGTCGGGCGGCCGGGGCGGGGTGGGCGGGATTTCTGCCGCTTGGACTTGGGGTCTGCCAGGCTTGATTTTTTGCAGCGGGTGTGTATTCGGCGGATTCGCGGGTTTTCCGGTTGTGACCGCCGCGCATCGTGCGCATAATCTGGTGGCCTTTGTGCTCGAGCTCGTCGGCAGCGGGTCGGCGAACAGGGCTTGTCGATCATTTGGTACACCTCGATTCGAGGGAGCGCTATGGCGAAGAAGAAGGCGAAATCCGGACGCCCCACGGCCGCCAAGAAGAAAGTAACGCAGAAGAAGGCGCGCGTGGCGAAGAAGACCAAGAAGATCGTCAAGAAGAAAACGGCGGTGAAACAACCGGCGAAGAAGGCGGCCAAGAAAGTCGTCAAGAAAGTGGTCAAGCGGGCCGCGAAGAAGGGGGTGAAGAAGCCGCCGCGGAAAGTGGCGCGGCAGACGCTCCCGCGGAGCGTGCCGAAGGCTGCGCCGCCGCCACCGCGGGCGGTGAAGCCGAAGCCGCCGATA
>JAGVEP010000483.1 GCA_020058145.1 Phycisphaerae bacterium
AGGCCGCCCACGCAGGGAACGCACGCGCTGCGCGAAACCGGTCGCTCGCGCTCCCGGCTCGTTTGGGACCGGTCGCTCGCGCTCCCGGCTCGTTTGGGACCGGTCGCTCGCGCTCCCGGCTCGGACAGGCCGCCTAAAGTGTCACGGACCCCCTTGCGGCGGCAAAACGCTGGCGACTTGACAGCCCATCCTCACAGAAGCAAGCTACGAACTCCCGCCTCGGCTGGCCGCTAGCGGGTCCGTTCGGACAGCCGAGCAGTGGACTAAGGAGCTGAATCATGGCGATTCGAATCGGTATCAACGGCTTTGGGCGGATCGGACGGCTCGTGGTGCGGGCCGGACTCAAGGACGGCAATTTCGAGTTCGTGGGCGTCAATGACCTCGTGCCGCCGGACAATCTGGCGTATCTCTTCAAGTACGACACGGTTCACGGGCGGTACGCCGGCAACGTCGCGGCCACGGAAAACAGCATCCAGATCGACGGCCGCGAAATGCGCTGTCTGGCCGAGAAAGACCCCGGCAATCTGCCTTGGAAGAACCTGAAGGTCGACTACGTGGTCGAATCGACCGGGCTGTTCACCACGCGGGCGGACTGCGAAAAGCATCTCACCGCCGGCGCGAAGCGCGTGCTGATTTCCGCCCCGGCGAAGGACCAGGACATCCCGACGTTCGTGCTGGGCGTCAACGAGGAGAAATACAACCCCGCGACCGACAAGATCCTCTCGAATGCGAGCTGCACGACCAACTGCCTCGCGCCGCTGGCCAAGATTGTGCATGATAACTTCGGCATCGAAGAGGCGCTGATGACGACCATACACAGCCTGACCGCGACGCAGAAGACCGCGGACGGGCCGTCGAAGAAGGATTGGCGCGGCGGCCGAGCGGCGAGCTACAACATCATCCCGTCGAGCACCGGGGCGGCGAAAGCGGTCACGCTCTGCATTCCCGAACTCAAGGGCAAACTCACCGGGATGGCGTTCCGCGTCCCGACCCTGGACGTGTCCGCGGTCGATCTGACCGTGCGCACGGTCAAAGAGACGTCGCTAGCACAGATTAGCGCAGCCATGAAGACCGCTGCTGAGGGCAAGTTGAAGGGCATCATGGGCTACACCGAGGACGAGGTGGCCAGCTCTGATTTCATAGGTTGCCCGCTATCAAGCATTTACGACGCGAAGGCCGGCATCGAGCTCAACGCCCGTTTCTTCAAGCTGATCTCCTGGTACGATAACGAGTACGCGTACTCGTGCCGGGTCGTCGATTTGCTGAAGCTCATGGCGGCGAAGGACGGCATCCGGTAGGCAATGGCGAGTAGTGAGTAGCGAGTCGAGCGGTGGGCAGTGCCCACCCTACGACTAATCAGCTTCATCGACTATACTAACCCGCCGACAACGATACGCGGCCCGTCCCGACGGATGGGCCGCTTGGCTTGAACCGCAGGGTGAGTTGATGGCCAAGAGATCAGTCCGCGACGTGGATGTTCGGGGCCGGCGGGTGCTAATCCGGGCCGACCTCAATGTGCCCCTCGACAACCAACAGCGGGTCTCCGACGACCGCCGCATCCGCATGTTCCTGCCCACGCTCGAACATGTGCTCAAGAGCGGCGGGCGGGCCATCGTGATGAGCCATCTCGGCCGGCCGACCGGCAACGCGGCGGAGGATGCGAAGTTCTCGCTCAAGCCGGTGGCCGAGCGCCTGAGCCGACTGCTCGGCAAACCGGTCGCGTTTGTGCCGCAAGTGATCGGGCCGGAAGTTGAGGCCGCGGCGGCGAAGCTCCAGAACGGGCAGGTGCTGCTGCTGGAGAATGTCCGCTTCCACCAGGGCGAGGACATCATCGACAAGGCCAAGAAGAACCCCGACAAGAAGCTGACGCCGGAGCAGGACGCCAAACGGCAAGAGTTGGCGGGGGCGCTGGCCAGGCTCGGGGAGGTATACGTCAACGACGCCTTCGGCACGTGCCACCGCAAGCACGTAAGCATGTACGACGTGCCCGGGCTGCTGCCCAAGGGCACCCGCGTGCTCGGTTTTCTCGTCGAGAAGGAGCTTCAATACCTTGGCAAGGCGATACAATCACCCCGGCGGCCATTCGTGGCCATCCTCGGCGGGGCCAAGGTCAGCGACAAGATCGGCGTGATTCAGAACCTGCTGACGAAGGTCGATCACATTCTGATTGGCGGCGCGATGATGTTCACGTTTTGGGCGGCCAAGGGTCAGGCCGTCGGCAAGAGCCTCTGCGAGCGCGACAAGCTCGACCTGGCAAGAAACCTGCTGCACCAGGCGGGCGCGAAGCTGCATCTGCCGGTCGATGCGGTCGCGGCGGCGGAATTGAAGGAGCATGAAGTGACACAGGTGGTCGTCGGCGAAATACCCGCGGACCTGATGGGCCTGGACGTGGGGCCGCAGACGCTCGAGGACTTCGGCGGGTACGTGCGTGAGGCGAAGACTATCATCTGGAACGGCCCCTTGGGCGCATTCGAGACCAAGCCGTTTGAGAGGGGGACATTTGCGCTGGCCCGGATGATCGCCGAGGCGACCGACCGCGGCGCGGTCAGCGTGATCGGGGGCGGCGACAGCGCGGCGGCGGTCGAAAAGGCCGGGCTGGCCGGGCGTGTCACGCACATCAGCACCGGCGGCGGGGCGTCGCTGGAGTTTCTGGAAGGCAAGCAGTTTGGCCCGATTGAGGTGCTGGACGAGACGTAAATGCAGAATGCAAAAAGAAGAATGTAGAATGCAGAAGGTCCCTGGCACGGCCGACGTCGCTGACGCGCGGTGCATTCTTGCATTCTGCCTTCTGCCTTTTGTTGAGGGTGTTTTCTGATGTCGGTCATACAGCCAATCCGTATCACGCCCTCCCTCCTCGACGCCGACCTCGCGCGACTGGCCGAGCAGGTCGCCGCCGTGGAAGCGGCCGGGGTGGAGGGTCTGCACCTGGATGTGATGGACGGCCATTTCGTGCCGAACCTGTCGCTGGGCGTGCCGGTCGTGGCGAGCCTGGCGCGGCACACGAAACTGCTCCTCGACGCGCACCTCATGGTCACCGACCCGCGCAAATACGCCCCGCTGTTCGCGGATGCGGGCGCGGGCAGCATCACCTTCCACATTGAGACCACGCAGCAGCCGCGCGAGCTCATCAAGGAGCTGCGCCAACTCGACGTGCGCGTGGGCGTCGCGCTGAACCCCGGCACGCCGGCCGAGGACGTGCTCGAAATCGTGGACCAGGTTGACGTCGTGCTGGTGATGACCGTCTGGCCCGGTTTCGGCGGACAGAAGCTGATCCCCGAGTGCCTTAAGAAGATTGAGACTCTGGCCGAGCAGATGCGGCCGGAGCAGTGGTTGCAAGTGGACGGCGGGGTCAACGTCGAGACCGTGCCACAGGTCGTCGCCGCGGGCGCCAACACGCTCGTCATGGGGTCGGCGATCTTCGGCCAGGCTGACCCCGCGGCCGCGCTCCGCGAGTTGCGTCGGGTGGCGGGGGGGGTGCGGCGGGGGACGGAGCAACCTGCATGAGAATCGTGTTGATTCCGTGCGGCCACACCGAGTGGGCGGACGAGGGACGGCTCCTGGGCCGGGTGGAGTTGCCGCTGACGGCCGCCGGACAGCAACAATGTGCGCAGTGGGCGGAGCAGCTCAAAGCGCTCGGTATCCGGAAGATCGTGCACGCCCCGGATGAGCTGGCGACGCGGACGGCGGAGGCGCTCGCGCGGCTGCTCGCGGTGCCGACCAAGGCGACGGATGACCTGCTCGAGGTTGACCTCGGGCTGTGGACCGGCCTGACGGAGGCCCAGCTCAAGTCGCGCTACGCTTCCGCCCATCGCGAGCTCGGCGAGGCACCCCTGAACGTGAACCCGCCGGCTGGCGAGGCGCTGCGCGTCGCGGCCGACCGCCTGGGTGAATGCCTGCGAAAAATGCGACGCAAGAACGGGAACACGACCCTCGGCGTCGTGCTGCGGCCGCTGACGTTCGCGCTGGCCCAGTGTACGCTGCACGGCGGTGAGTTCGCGGAAATGTGGCCCCTGGCGCTCGCTGCCGACGAACCGGTTATCATTGAGTGCCCCGAAAATGAGGACCCGGCGGCCTAGGCCGTCGGATTTTGGATTTTGGATTTTGAAATCGCCGGCGTCGAATCCAAAATCCAAAATCCAAAATCCAAAACGGTGTTCCCGGCGAGGGAGTGCGTATGCCCGAAAGTATCAGCCAGCCACGCCGCAACGTGGACGTGCCCGAGGGGCTATGGATACGTTGCACGCAGTGCAGCGCGATGATCTACCGCCGGATTCTGGAGGAGGAGTTGCACGTCTGCCCCGAGTGCGGCTGCCACTACCGCGTGGATGTGCGGACGCGGATTAACCAGCTCAACGATCCCGGCACTTTCGAGGAGTTCCTGCCGAATCTTGAATCGAGCGATCCGCTCGAGTTCTCGGACCGCATCACCTACCGCGAGCGACTCGCCAAGGTGAAGGCGGAGACCGGCGAGACCGAGGCCATGGTCGTCGGCAAGGGCTTCATCAAGGGCCGTCCGCTCATCATGGGCGTCATGAACCCGTTCTTCATCATGGGCTCGATGGGTGCGGTCGTCGGCGAGAAAGTCTCGGCCGCCGCCGAACGCGCGGCCAGCGAGAGCCTGCCGCTGCTCATGGTTACGTGCAGCGGTGGGGCCCGGATGATGGAGGGCATGGTCTCACTGACCCAGATGGCGAAGACCTCGGCGGCGGTCGGTCGGTTCGACCAGGCGGGCGGCTTGTACATCGTCGTTATGACCGACCCGACCACCGCGGGCGTGGCCGCGAGCTTCGCCTTTCTGGGCGACGTGATTCTGGCGGAGCCGGGGGCGCTGATCGGCTTTGCCGGCCCGCGTGTGATCGCGAACACCATCAAGACCACGCTGCCCGAGGGCTTTCAAAAGGCCGAGTTCATGCTCGAACATGGCTTCGTGGACCGCATCGTGCACCGTCGCGATCTGCGCAGCGAGATTGCCCGCATCATCGACTACTGCAACAAGTAGGAGCCGTGCGTGTTCCAAGCCGCGTTCGACTGGGTCTCGCGGGAACTGCACCGCCCACTGGTCTTGTTCGGGTTCGCGGCCCAGTTCGTCTTCTTTCTGCGTTTCGTCGTGCAGTGGTACGAATCCGAACGGCGCGGCCGCAGCCACATTCCGCTGGCGTTCTGGTACCTGAGCCTCCTGGGGGGCGTGATGATCCTGGTTTACGCGGCGCTCGAAAAAAACCTGGTCTTCACCTGCGCGTCCGCGCTTAGCCTGCTGATCTACATCCGTAACCTGATGCTCATCTACGGACCGCGGTACCGGCGCCGGCGACGACACGGTGCGTAGCGCCCCGCGCAGGGTGGGCCAGGCCCACCAAACGACCTGCTCAGCAGTTGAGCGAGGGTTGATCCGGTGGAACCCACGATTCTCGGCCTCGATATCGGTGGCACGAAAACCGCAGTCGTGCTTGGCGACCGCGCGGGGAACATCTTCGACCGCACGGTGTTTCCGACGCAGCCGGAGGCAGGGTTCACCGCTTTCTTTGCCGAGCTGGGCGCGCACCTCGCGGCCGTGCGGGCGCGCGCGAGCCGCGGCCAGCAGCCGGTGGAACCGCCGAGTGCCGTATCGGTGTCGATCGGGGGCCCGCTCGAGATCGAACCCGGTATCCTGCACTCGCCCCCCAACCTGCCGGGGTGGGAGGGCATTCCGCTGAAAGCGCTGTTGGAAAAGCACACGGGTTTGCGGGTTTTTGTCGAACATGACGGCAACGCCGGGGCGCTGGCGGAGTGGTATTTCGGAGCCGCGCGCGGCGCGGCCAACGTGATTTTCCTGACGATGGGGACGGGCTTCGGCGGCGGTTTGATTCTCAACGGGGAGCTGTATCGCGGCACGTGCGACCTGGCCGGCGAGGTCGGGCACGTCCGCCTGGCCGACGATGGTCCGGTCGCATTCGGCAAAGCCGG
>JAGVEP010000095.1 GCA_020058145.1 Phycisphaerae bacterium
GTCCGAGCCCCACGCGCCAGCGTGGGGTTTTCCGCGGAGCGCGCTGCGCGGACCCCAGGCTCGCGCCTGAGGCTCGGACGGCGAGCTTTCCGCCACAGTCTCGGACTCCACCCAGCAAGTCGTTCCACGGTAAGGAATGTGGGGTCCGATAATCTCGGCGAGCTCGCACCTCGTGATGGCTTCAGCGGCGCGGTAACTGTGGCAGCCGGTCAAAATGCTGATCGCGACTGAGCAGTACGAGGTCGTATTGCACCACGAGCGCCGCGATCCATAAATCGTTCGTCGGAATGGGCGTACCGGCCCGGCGCAGGTCGGCGAACAACGCCGCGTAGATGTGTGTCGTCGCTTCGTCCGCGAAAAGGACAGACACACGCTCGGACGCCAGAAAGCGGCCCAGCGTGCGCTCATTCTGTCGCGCACGCGTGCCCGAGCGAAAACCGGCCCGCAACTCCGCCAGCACGACGAACGGCAATACAATCTCGCGCGCCCGCCTCACGGCCAGCACGACCGCTTCGTCGCCGCGGCAGAAATCGCCGTACCGATTGGCGTCCAGCGCCACTCTCAACGCCATAGGGATTCGTCCACTGTGTCCTGGGCCGCCAGCGCCGCGTCGAACGCCGGGTCGTCCTCCCACGTGCCGATGCAATCGTCGAGATCGGTGAATACGGCCGGCGGTTCCGGTAACTCCGCGGCCTGACGCAACGCATCGAGAGCCACGTCGTTCAGACTCTTGCGCTCGCGCCGCGCACGCTCGCGCAATACGCGGTCAACTGCGATCGGGACGCGGCGAATTGTGTATTGGCGCTTGTTCATGGGCTTCATGCCTACAATATACGCCTACACGCGTGGCATATCAAGTAGGCACTCCACGCCCCGCCCTAGGGCTCGCTCGCCAGCACGTACACGTGCGCAAGCTGCGCCGCTGTCCCCCACGGCAAGACGCGCAAATCGAAATGTTGCGGCGAATCGTCCCGCGGCATGGCGCCCATGATCTGGCCGACCGTCATCGGGGCGGCGAGTCCATGCCCGGCCGGCACAATCGCGATGCGATAGCCGGACTTGAAGTAGTCTTCCGTGACCTGGCTGATACGCAGCTCGCGGCCCTCCCAGCCGCTGGCCACGCAGCGCTCGCCGGCCACCTGCCACGTGCCGTCGGGCAGCACGCGGGCCGCGCGAACGTCGGCCTTGAACGCCGGGTCGGTCGTCAACTGCACTCTTGCGACGCGCGGCTGAACCTCGCTGATCCGTCCAACCAGCCATTCCCGATCAACCAGGTCGCGGACGGTCGCATTCGGGTCCCAGTCGGGCAGCGGCGACGTCGCGGCTAGCACCCATTGGTCCTTCTGCACGAACCGCCGCTGGCGCTCGTTCAAAGTGATGAGCAGCGTCGCGCGGCGGGGATTCGCGTCAAACGCGACCACCGGCGCAATCACCACACGCGCCTGGCTGTCGAGCGCTTCCGCCTTGAGTCGGGTAAGTTGCGCGACGGTCTCTTCGGCACTCGCCAGGCGCTCGTGTTGCTGGGCCACCTGTCGCTGGAGGGCCTCGTTTTCCGCCAGGAGCGCGCGCGCCCGGTTCTGAGGTAGCGGTTCTTCTCCGACGCCCTCGAAGGTTACCTGCACGCCCTGCGGCACCCACGAAAGCGGTGTTTGGATGAGCGCCAGCGGCTGGAAAAACCCCCGCAACCACGCCGTCCACGCGCGCGGCACGACAAACGCCGAGAGCCCCGACGCGGCGAGCAGAATCCAGAACGCGGCCGTCTTGGATGGCAATCGCATGGGGTACGCCAGTCCCCGTCTATCGGTTCGCCGCTACGTCGCTATGTCGCTCCCCCTAATACTCATCCTCATCCGAGTCCATCGCCGCCCCCCAAACATCGATATTCTCGAGGTACTCGGCCGTTCCGCGGGCTACGCAGGTGAGCGGATCTTCGGCGATGCGCACGTCGAGCCCCGAGGCTTTCGCGAGTACGGTGTCGATGCCCCGCAACAGCGCCCCACCGCCAGCCAGCCAGACGCCGTTGTCGACCAGATCGGCCGCCAACTCGGGCTCAAGCTGTTCCAGCGTGTGCAACATCCCCTCGATGATCTGTCCGATCGGCTCCTTCAGCGCCTCGCGAACCTCCTCGCTGCTCACCACGGCCCGCCGCGGCAGGCCGCTGATCATGTCGCGCCCTTTGACTTCAAGCTTCGCTTCTTCCGGCAGGGACGACGCCGAACCGATCTGAATCTTGATCTGCTCCGCCGTCTGCGGGCCGATCATCAGGTTGTACGTCCGCCGCATGTAGTTGACGATCGCCTCGTCCATGTCGTCGCCCGCGGTGCGTAGCGACGTACACGCGGCGATGTCCGACAGGGTCAGGACGGCGATTTCCGTCGTCCCCCCGCCGATGTCGACGATCATCGAGGCCCGCGGTTCATTGATCGGCAGGCCCGCACCGATGCCCGCCGCCATCGGCTCATCGACCAGGTGTACCCGCCGTGCGCCGGCCCGCTCGGCCGAGTTCAGCACGGCCCGCTTTTCGACCGCGGTGATCCCAGACGGTACGGCAATGACCACGCGCGGATGGGCGATGCCGCGGTTGCCGTGTACCTTGCGGATGAAATAGCTGAGCATGGCCTGCGTGATCTCGAAATCCGCGATCACGCCGTCCTTGAGCGGGCGAATGGCCGTAATCGATCCCGGCGTGCGGCCGAGCATGGCCTTGGCTGCGAGCCCGACCGCCTTGCCGTTGGGCGTGTCGAGGACTTCGTTGGTGCCCTTGCGCACCGCCACGACCGACGGCTCGTTCAGGACAATCCCCTCCCCGCGGACGGCGACCAGGGTGTTGCAGGTACCCAGGTCGATGCCCATGTCGAGGCTGAACAGCCCCATCAGCCGGCGAAGTAACACCGCATCCTCATTCTTGATTTTGGATTTTGGATTTTGGATTTTGAGCGGGCCACACGCCGGTGCGCCAATCCAAAATCCAAAATCCAAAATCCAAAATCATACTCAGTCGCCCTACGCGCCGCCCGGCGGCAACAGCCCGCCAAACATGACCATCGCGCGGTAGGCCAGGTAGATCGTCGCGGAGAGCAGACACAGAAACGCGATCGCCAACAGCACGGTGTAGACGTCGCTCTCGCCGCTGGGCCGCCCGAGACGCGGCCCGGTGTTCGCACTCGTCATGCTGCTGCGCTCCTGCCGCTAGCGGGCTTCGAGACCATACACCACGCGGTCGCCGCGCTGGATCTGCTGACCGGATTTGAGCAGCGTGATCTTCCCGCCGGCCTCCTTGGGCCGCACCGTTTCGACCGCGATGTCACCCACGTAAGTCTGTCCGCGATAGACCATGAACGGCATACCCTGGACCACGCCGGACGCGTCGCCCACGCTGAGGCTGACGTAATTGCCGTCGATCGCCACGATCTCGCCGCTGATCGGGCCCGCGACCACGGGCGAAACGGGCGTAACGCCGACGGGCGGCTTCTCGCCCGCCGTCAGCCGCACGCCACCCGCCGTCCGTTGCTGCAGTTCCTTGGTCATCTGCTCGGCGGCGTAGAGCTTCTCCTGGAGATTGCGGTTCTCGTCGATGGCGACGGTGAACTGCCCGGTCACCTCCAGGTTTCGCGTCGCCAGCCGCTGGTTGCGGGTCTGGAGGTCGATATTCTGAGCCAGCAGGACCTGGTTGTGCTTCTGGGTGTTGGTCAGCTCCGCGGTCTGCACGCCGAGGAGCTCCTCGAGCTTCTTGCGGCCGGCCTCGAAGGCCGCCGCTGCGTTGGTCTGCCGGGCCAGATCGATCCGCAGCGCGGCGACTTGATCGTCAAGTTCGCGGAGCTTGGTAGCTTGCGTCGCCCCCTGTTGCGACGCCTGACGCAGTTCGTCGTCCTTCATGGCCAGCGAAACGTACATCGTGGCCTGGGTGTTCATCCGGTGGACCATTTCCGCTTCGTAGAGTTGCTGGTAATGCTCGACGGTTTCCTTCAGATTCGACCAGCGCGCCGCGCTGGCGACGGTGAGGCAGCTCAGCACAATCGCCACCACGGACGTGAGAACGACAAACACCTTCGTCATCAGGCTCACTGGCGCACTCCTTTACAACACGCCGGAGGCAACTCCGTCCGGCGGGCCGTCCCCCCGCGGGCCGGGCCTCCCACCGGACAAAGCGGTTGGATTCTAAGGCCACGCCGTCGCAATGCAACCGGGCGCGGACATTCTGTCGCGGGTCGCGGGGTTTCGCAATGGCGCGCCCGGCGGCAGCGGCCCGGCCGAGTCCCCAACCGTCCTGGCTGGGGGGGGTGCAGGCCCGGTTTCGGGAGCGGTTGCGCGGTCAGGATTGTCACACCAGGTCGTGGCACGAAAACCACCTCAATTGCCCATTCTGCGAACTTCTCTTCCTTTCCACCTTGAAAGGCCACTTGCGCCCGGCTATCGTTGCTTTCGGAAGCACGTTTCGGGGGCCACCGGTAGGTCCGCTTAGGACTGCCACATCGTGTCCTTCGGCATGGAGAGAGAAACGCAATGTCTTGGCATAATGAACTTAGTGGTCGCAGTCGTTGGTCGGGGGCTTGGCTGGCGGGGCTGCTCGGCGCCGCGATTGCACCCCACACCCTCGCGCAAGGCCGGCCGGACGTAGTGTGGATGCGTGGCGGACACGCGAACACGGTCTACGCCGTGGCGTACACCCCGGACGGACAGTGGCTGGCTTCCAGCAGTCGGGATTGGACCGTCAAGCTCTGGCGGCTCTCCGATGGACAACTCGTCCGTACACTGCCCACCGGCTATCAGATTCCGGCGCTCTCCGTCGCGGTATCGCCCGACGGACAGACCGTCGCGGCCGGACGATTTGACAACCGGGTTACGCTTTGGAGAATCGACACCGGTGAAGTGCTCCGCACGTTGACGGGGCATACGGGGGCAGTTAACGCCGTGGCTTTCTCACCGAACGGGCAGATCATCGCCTCCGGCGGCGCGGACAACAAAATCAAATTCTGGAACCCCACGACTGGTCAACTCATCCGGACGCTTTCGGGGCACACGCTGGGCGTGCGCAGCGTGGCGTTCTCGCCGGACGGCCTGCTGCTCGCGTCGGCTAGCGCCGATGACACCATAATACTATGGAACGTCGCCACCGGGGGCGTGGTACGCACGCTGACCGGCCACACCGACGATGTCCGCACGGTCGCTTTTTCGCAGGACGGCACGACCCTGGCTTCCGGCAGCAGCGATTACAGCGTCAAGCTCTGGCGGATCTCCGATGGTCAACTCCTGCAAACGCTCAACGGTCAGCTCGGCGTGGTGACCGCCGTGAGCTTCCTGGCTGGCGATCAGAACCTGGTGTGCAGCGCGCGCGACGGCAGCGTTCGGCTGTGGCGCCTCGCAGACGGTCAACTGCTGCACGAGGTCGCGGCCCACGACGGCACCACGGAGACGGTCGCGGTTTCGCCGGACGGTCTGACCGTCGCCTCCGGCGGCGACGATCACGCTGTGAAAATGTGGACCGCCGACACGCTCACGCTCACTCGCAAACTCACCTATCACCGCGAGTGGGTCTGGTGCAGCGTGTTCTCACGCGACGGCCAATTCCTGGCGTCCGCCAGTATGGACCAGACACTCGAGGTGTGGCGGGTGTCCGACGCCACAACCGTGCAGACCCTGGCGGGGCACACCGAAGGCGTTTACTGCGCCGTATTTTCCGGCGATGGGCGTTCGATCTTCTCCGGCAGCGGGGACCGCACCATCAAAATCTGGGACGTCGACAGCGGCGCGGAGACGTATTCGTGGACCGCGCATCCGAACGGCAGTGTCTGGTCGCTGGCCCTGTCACCCGATGGCCTGACCTTGGCTTCCGGCAGCGCCGACAACACCATCAAGCTCTGGGACCTGTCGAGCGGCACTCCGGCGTATGTCCGCGAGCTCACGGGACACAGCGGCCTGATCACCGAATTAGCGTTCTCTCCCGATGGCCAGAAACTCCTGTCCGGTTCGAACGATTTCACCGCGATCGTCTGGGACGCCGCCACCGGCACGATCCTCCAAACGCTCGTGGGACATGCTGGCGAAATCAACGCCGCCGCCTACGCGCCCGACGGCCAGACGGTCGCCACGGGCAGCAGTGACACGACGGTCAACCTCTGGAACCCCGCGACCGGCGAGCTACTCCGCACGCTCAGTGGGCACACGCTAAACGTGCTCGCGCTGGCGTTCGCCCCGGACAGCGGAACGCTCTTCTCCGGCGGCGCGGACTGGACCATTCGCACTTGGCGCGTCGCCGACGGCGGACCGGTCAAGGTCTACGACGCGGAAACCAGTGGGGGCGTCGAGTACATCCAACTTTCCCCCAGCGGCAGCCTGTTCGCCTACGCGCGCCCCGAAGGCACCGTCGTCGTGGCCTTCCGGTACACGCGCGCTGATCTGAACTGCGACGGCCTGCGCAACTTTGGCGACGTCGATCCGTTCGTGCTGGCCCTCATGGACCCGCTGGCGTATCAAGCCGCCTACCCGCAGTGTGAAGTCCTCAACGCCGACTGCAACGCGGATGGCGCGGTCAATTTCAACGACATCAACGCGTTCGTGGCGTTGTTGACGGATTTCTAGCGCTCCGATCTATCGGCTAGCTACTCTTGGCTCCAGCGCCGACCGCCTCGCTTGGCGGTCGGCGCTTGGCCGCGTACCCTATTGCGCATGGAATTGTCCGTCACCCTCCGCCAGCCGCACCGCCGGGCCGAGCTGTTCGGCCCCAACGACTGCCACTTGCGACAAATCCGGGCGGCCCTGGGCGTCCAGATCCAGGCCCGCAATGCGACGGTGCGAATCCTCGGCGACTCGCCGAACGTCGCCCGTGCCGCTGGCGTACTCGAACGGCTGCAAGACCTGCTCCGCGAGCGCAACGACCTTACCGAGGACATCGTCCGGACAGCGCTGGTCGAGGCGGAAGAGCGTGAGCACGGCGGTGATCCCAACGCCATCAGCGTCTTTGCACGCGACGTCTTGATCGTCCCGAAAACCGACGGCCAGCGACACTACATCGCCGCCATGCTCAACCACGACCTCGTGTTCTGTCTGGGACCCGCGGGCACTGGCAAAACCTACCTCGCCGTCGCGCTGGCGGTGCACCAACTCAAGCAGGGGCACGTCAAACGCATCGCGCTGGTCCGCCCGGCCGTCGAAGCCGGTGAAAAGCTCGGCTTTCTGCCCGGCGACTTGCAGCAGAAGGTCAACCCCTACCTGCGGCCGCTGTTCGACGCCATGCACGACATGATGACCTTCGAGCAGCTCAAACGCTTCATGGTCAACGACGTGATGGAGGTGATTCCACTGGCGTACATGCGTGGCCGCACGCTCAATAACGCGATCATCATCCTCGACGAGGCCCAGAATTCGACGCCGGCGCAGATGCTCATGTTCCTCACGCGCCTGGGCCACCATAGCCGGATGATCGTCACCGGGGACGACAGCCAGGTGGATCTCGATCCCGACCAGCCGTCCGGGCTGGTGGACGCGGTTCACCGCCTGCGCGGCTGCGGCGGAGTGGACGTCATCCGTCTGACGGAGGTGGATATCGTGCGGCACCGCCTCGTGCAGGCGATTGTGACGCGCTACGCGAATGTTCCACCCCTCGGGGCGCCCGTCTTACGGAAGTCCTATAATTCTACCGCCCGGGAGGCGACGGTCGGCTCGACGAACGACGCGCCGGCCGAAAACGTGAAGCCACCCGAGCGGAGCGACGACGCTTAGTACTATGCGCCTCTTCGGCAAACGCACGGCTCGTCAAAAGGAGATTCGGCGGTCGAAGGCCGAACGCCGCCTGACGTGGTATCACCGCGTTCTGGAACAGGTGCGGCTCGGGCGGATCACTTTTCTCGTCGCGTGCGCCGTCTTGACGGCACTCGTGGTAAGTACCGGCGAAGAGCCGCTGGCGCTCCGCGTCGGCCAGGTCCTGCCGCGCGCCATTACGGCGCGGGTGGCTTTTCAGCTCGAAGACCAGGCCCGCACGCAGGTCGAGCGGATGCGCGCCCGCGACAACGCCGAGGATTTCTACACGCTCGACGTCTCGCTCGTGCAGGATATCCGCGGCCGGCTGACCAACGCCCTGCGCATCGCGCGCGAGCAGGTTGGGGATGCGCAGAAGCTCCGCGAGCAGGCGGCCGAGATACACATTCTCTTTGACACTGCCGGCCTGGAGGACATCGCCCGGCTGGCCGCGCTGCCGGAGGCGACGCTCTACCAACAAGCCGTCGAGCGGGCGTTGCAAACGCTGCGCCGCCAACCGCTGGTCGAACCCGGCGAGCTCGCCAACCGTCGCACCGGCACGCGGGCGGTATTGCTCGACCCGGAACAGGGCACCGACCAACCCACGCCCACGGATCGCCTCCTGTACTCGAACAACCGTGAGAACGTGGTCGCGGTGGCGACGGGCGCGGCCGAGGCTTTTCCCGCGGCGCTGCGCGAGACCATCAGGGCATCGCTGCTGCGGATCTTCCAGGCCGAGCCCGAGGGCACGTATAAGCCGCTCTATCTCTACGACGCCGGGCGGTCCGCCCAGGCGGCGCAGGACGCGGAACAGAAGGTGCCCCCGCAGTACATTCCGATCGCGGTCGGTGATCGCCTGGCGGGCGCCGGCGCACTCTCAGCCGAGCAGATCAAGCTGCTGGCAGAGGAACACGAGCAATTCCGCGCCCGGCGCGAGTCCGATCCGGAAGTGGACCGCGGCTACCGTCTAGCGCTCGCCGCGCGCGCCCTGATCGCGTTCCTGCTGGTGCTCAGTTTCGGTAGCTTCATTGTGGCCGTGCACGCGGCCGCGTTGCCGCGCAGCCGCCGCCGCCTGGCTACCGTGGTCGCGTTGCTGTTGATGTTGCTGCTGGCGCGTACGATCTACGTCCACACGCCCTACGTCTTCCTGGCCGTTGGCGCGCAGGCCTTCGCCGTGGCGCTGCTCGCGCTGACGTCGCGCCGCGGGCCGTCGTACTCCGCGGGCGTGCTTTTGGCGCTGCTCATAACCCTGGCCACCGGTCAGGGCATGCCCTTTTTGGCCACGCTGATCGGCGTGACACTCGTGCTGTTCCTCGGTCTGCGCGACGTGCGCAACCGCGGCCGGATCATCGCGATGGGGGCCCTCGCGGCCCTCGCCGGCGGCCTCGGGGCCCAGCTCGCGGGCGTCGTGGACGGCCAGGCCTGGCGTTACGTGCTGTGGAACGACGCCGTTTGGGCCGTCCTCACGACCCTCGCGGCCGCGTTTCTCACGGAGGGCATCCTCCCGGGCATCGAACGCGCGTTTGCCGTCACGACCAGCATGACGCTGCTCGAATGGTGTGACCCGAACAAGCCGCTACTGCGGCTGCTCGCCGCCGAGTCTCCCGGCACCTACAACCACAGCCTATTGGTCGGCACCCTGGCCGACGCCGCCGCCGAGGCCATCGGCGCGAACGGTCTGCTGACCCGCACCGGTGCCTATTACCACGACATCGGTAAGACAAACAAACCCGAGTATTTCGTCGAGAATCAGGCGCTCGGCGTCGCCAACCGCCACGACCGCCTCTCGCCCGCCATGAGCCACCTCATCATCATCGGACACGTCAAGGACGGCCTGGCGATGGCCCAGGAGTACCGCTTGCCGGCGGCGCTCCACCCATTCATTCCAGAACACCACGGGACCTGCCTGGTCGAGTACTTTTTCCACGCCGCGACGCGGGCCCGCAAGCCCGACGATCCGGAGGTTGACGACGAGCAGTTCCGCTACCCCGGCCCCAGGCCGCAGTCGCGCGAAACGGCCATCGTTATGCTGTGCGACGGCGTCGAGGGCGCCGTCCGCGCCATGACGGAGCCCACCCCGAACCGCATCGAGGACACTGTGGCCCGCATCGTGAACAAGCGGCTGATGGACGGGCAGTTTGACGAGTGCGATCTGACCTTTCGCGAGCTGGAGGTCATCCGCAACAGCCTCGTGAAGAGCCTGTGTTCCATCTACCATGCCCGCATCGCCTATCCCACCGCCGACCAAGAAGAGCCCGCCCGCAGTGCGTCGTGAACGGAAGCGACGAAGCGGCGAAAGAGCTGCGCGGGTGCCGCGGTCGTGAGGCTAGTCCGAAGTTCCTCCCCGTGCCGCCTCGATTTCCGATGTAACCTGCTGTCCGCGTGGCGGTTGCGCGTGGGCACCCCGGGATTTAGGTACCCATGTAATA
>JAGVEP010000235.1 GCA_020058145.1 Phycisphaerae bacterium
GCGACGAACATCGGCGTGACGGCCAGCGTCCAGGGCGACAAGCTCGTGCTGCGGAGTACCGGGGGCGGCAGCGAATCGCTGCGGGTGCAGGAGGTGGGCGACGGGCACACGGCCGAAGACCTGGGCTTCGATGCCGGCCACTCGAACAGCACCACGGGGACGTTGACGGGCGACACCATCGTCTATCTCTCGACGGCGTCGCGCCTGGCGTCCCTCAACGACGGGCTCGGCATCCGTCATGCCCTCGCGGGCGGCGATTTTGTTGTCGAGGCGGGCGATACGTCGTTCACCGTCGACATGGGCGACTTGCTGAGTTCCACGACGCGGCTGGAACGTCTGAACCACGGGCAGGGCGTACGCCTCGGGCGAATCAAGATCACGGCACGCGACCGCACGACCGCGGAAGTCGATCTTGCGGGCGCGACCAGCATCGGGGACATCAAGCAGAAGATCGAGGCGGCGTTCGAGGGCAAACGGATCGCCGTCGTGATGAACGGCAGCCACCTGACGATCAGCGACAACACCGACATCACAAATCTGAGCGCCAATCAGAAGAGCGACTTCATCATTGAGGACGTGACGGGTTACGGTGCCGCCGATCTGGGTATTGCCGGCCGGTCCACCACGGCGGCCATCCAGGGACGGGATGTCCTGCACATGGACACGCTGGCCGATGCGGTCAGTGCGATCAACTACGCCGTTGGCAACCAGAACGCCGCCCAGCAGCGCTTGCTGACGGCGGCGATTGGACCCGACGGGCAGGGATTGACGCTCAGCCGGCCGGACGGGACCTTCACGCTGAAGGCTCTGTCGAGCGGCGCTTCTCAGGCGCTCCAGGACCTCGGGTTCCAGACCGGGACGTATCCTTACATGGGTGGCGGCGCGATCGCGATCGGGACGCGCATCATCGGCGGGCTTAACACCGTGCTGCTCAAGACGCTGAACGGCGGGGCGGGATTCAGCGGCAGCACCCTGCAGGTCACGGCCAACGGCCGCACGGCGACGCTCGACCTGGCCACGGCCCGCACGCTGGCTGAGGTGGCGGATGCGCTCAACGCCGCGAAGGACGCAAACGGACAGTCGCTCGGCATCAGTGCGGGCTACGACGCGACCGGCACACGGCTACAGGTCACTAACGCTACCGACAACACGGCGATAACCATCAGCGGGGACCTCGCCACGTCGCTGGGACTGGCCCAGACCGGCAGCACGATCAAGAGCAATAACCTCCAGCGGCAGTACGTCGGCGAGACGACGCGACTGGCTGACCTGAATGCCGGTCGCGGCGTGGCCCAGGGCAAGTTCAAGATCACCACCTCCAGTGGGGTGTCGACGACCGTGGACCTGTCCGCGACGTCGATTACCACGCTCGGGGACGTGATCGACGAGATCAACGGGCTGAACCTGGGCGCGCGTGCGGGTCTGAATGCGACCGGCGACGGGTTGCTCATTACCGATACGGCCGGCGGCAGCGGGACGTTAGAGATTGAGGAAGATGGCGGCCGGACGGCTCACGATCTGAACATCCTCGGGACCGCGACCGGCGGGCAGCTCGACGGCTCGTATGAATTCAAGCTCAACATCGGCGGCAGCGATACTCTGGAGACGCTGGCCAGCCGCATTTCGTCGAGCACGACCCTGGCACAGGGGACGATTCTGAACGACGGCACCGGGGCCACGCCGTACCGCTTGAGCATCACCGCCCTGGTGAGCGGTGCGCGCGGCGCGCTGCTCATTGACGACAGCCAAGTAAACCTCGGGGTGGCCACGCTGACCCAGGCGCAGGATGCACGCCTGCTGTACGGATCGGATCCGAACAGTGGCGTGCTCGTGACGAGTGCCGACAACACGTTCGCGGACGTCGTGCCGGGCCTGACCTTGACCGCCGCGAGTGTCGATGCCCGGCCGGTGACCGTGACCGTCGACCGCGACCTGAGCAGCCTGCTCGATACGCTCAGCGGCCTGGTCGACGACTACAATTCTGCGGTCGACAGAATGAAAGACGTATCCGCATACGACGCGGAGACGGAAACGGCGGGGATTTTGCGGGGCGAGTCCACGCTGTACAGCGTACAGAGCCGGCTGCGGCGGATGTTCACCGGCGCGGTCGCCACGAGCGGATCCTTTACCCGGCTTTCGCAGCTCGGGCTGAAGTCCGGCAGCGAGGGACATCTGAGCTTCGACGAGGACAAGTTTAAGGCCGCCTACGCCCAGGACCCCGACGCCGTGCAGTCGTTTTTCACAGATGCGGAAGATGGCGTGGCCGTGGGGATGAAGAAGCAGATCGAGGCGATTACGACCTCGGGCGGACTGATCGCGAAGCGGACGCAGACGTTCGATTCGCAGCGGACGCTGCTGGAGGAGCGGATCACGCGGCTCAACGATCGGCTCGACCGTAAACGCGCCCAGTTGGAGCGGGACTTCCAAGCCATGGAGTCGGCGCTGGCGATTCTCCAAACGCAGCAGCAGCAGATCACAGCTATGGCGTCGCAGTTGAGCGGCCTGAGTTCCACGAGCAGCGGATAGCGATGAGATGTCGATCCGGGACGCCGGCACGGAACTGTGCTAAATGCCCCCGGTTTTGAGACCGATAGCGCCAACATGAACCACGCCACCGTTCCGTCACAGGAGTATCTTCGCAACTCCGTGCTCACGGCGACGCCGGAGCAGCTTCATCTCATGCTGTATGATGGAGCGATCCGCTTCGCGGAGCGTGGCCGGGAAGCGCTGCGGGCGAAGGACCGGGAGGCGTGCCTGAACGCGCTGGAACGCGCCCAGCTCCTCGTAATCGAGCTGAGCAACGGCGTGCGGCGGGAGATCAACCCGGAACTCGTCGACCGCATGCTGGCGCTGTACAACTTTGCCTGGCGCCGGCTGGTCGATGCGAACATTCACCAGGACGAACAGGCGCTTGACGAGGCTCTGCGTATTCTGCAGCACCAGCGCGAGACGTGGGTGTTGCTCATGGAGAAGCTGCAAAAGGAGCTGGGGGGTCAGAAGCCGCCTACGCCGCCGGATGACCGGGCGGGAGGCGACAAATCCCGGTCGTCGTTCGTGGCCGAGGGCTGATCCGGGCGGGGGGCGTGGTCCAAGACTGTGGCGGAAAGCTCGCCGTCCGAGCCTCAGGCGCGAGCCTGGGGTCCGCGCAGCGCGCTCCGCGGAGGACCCCACGCTGGCGCGTGGGGCTCGGAC
>JAGVEP010000198.1 GCA_020058145.1 Phycisphaerae bacterium
CCCGCAGGGCGCCAATCGCGAGCGGGCGCGCTGCGGCCGACGGTCATACGGAATTCACGGGGCCGTAAAATCAGCTACACATTCGGGGTCTAAGCTGCCACCGTTGACGTAGGGTAGTGCCGCAAACGGGGCCGCCCGGCGAACCCGGAGTGCCCTAGCGCTGGACAACCACCCAAACGCGGTTTCTTTGCAATCGACAACCGTGGGTCCACTCACTCCGGTTGTCTCGCGCGGCCTCCTATCGCGGCGTTAGATACAACGCGCGCCGGCACAGCGCTACCCGTCTAAAGAGGCGGACCGTTCGCGGTCCGCCTTCTTTTTGTGTGCGGCGAACCGGCCGGCCAAGTTACCCGCGCAGCGCCATATCAGAGGCCCAGCAAGACTCGGTACCGGATTTCATCTTCTGGAAAGAATGCCCTCACATTTCGCCGGTAGCCTTCGAGGCGGCTCGCGATTCAGAAGCCGGCGCCGAGGCTCCCGCCGCTAGTGCGCCGGCGCCGGCGCCGGTAGCCCGAAACTCCGGAGAGGAGAGGAGAGTCGCGTCGTGGCTGCCGCGGTGGCGCTCGCCAGGCCCCGCGGCGGCCACGCCCAAGGCACCGTGGTCAAGCGTGCAAGGCTCGAGTCAGGCCCCTCTGCGCCGGACCTGGAGTCGCGCCCGACCCTAAACACGGCGTTAACAATTCTCTCGTAACCTCATTCACGTTTAGAGAAAGTGAGGTCATCGATGTTTTGCCCGATCCCAGCCGCCGCGTTGCGCTGGCTCGCGCTGGCGGCGCTGCTGGCCGCCTGCGCGCTACATGGCTTTGCTGCCGATTCGACGCCCGACAACCGGCTCGTCGTGCTCATCGTGGTTGACCAACTGCGCTCTGACTACCTGACGCGCTGGTCTGGTCAATTCGACGGGGGCTTCGCACGGCTCTTGGAACACGGCGCCTTCTTCCCCGACGCCTACATCTCGTATGGCGCGAGCGAAACCGCGCCGGGGCACGCCACGATCGCGACCGGATGTCTGCCGCGCCAGCACGGGATCGTGGGAAACAAATGGTTCCTGGAAGCGGGCGTAACCAGGCCGCAGCAGCCCGTCGACGATCCCAATGCGCAGCTCGTCGGCGCCGAGACCGCGACGCGCGGGGCGCCGTCGCCGAACGCCCTGCTCGCGCCCACGCTCGGCGACCAGATGAAGCTCGCGGATCGGCGCGTGCGCGTGTACAGCGTCGCGCTTAAGGATCGGGCGGCGATCTTCCTGGCCGGCCGGTCGGCGGACGGCGTCTTCTGGTGCGACAAGCCGACCGGACGCATGGTGACGAGCACCTTCTACTCCTCACAACTGCCGGCGTACGTCGAACAGTGCAATGCGGCTGGCGGCGCATGGCAGTACGCCGGTCGCGTCTGGGAACCGCTGCTGGGACCCGAAGTCTACAGCGGGACGCAGCCGGTCGAGGCCGAATGGTCCACCGCGTTGCAAAAAGTCGGCGCAGCATTCCCCCATGAGCTACCCGGCGCGCCTGAGGGGCGCGAGGCCGGCTATTCCGAACTGGTGTTTGGCACTCCGTTTGGAAACGAATTGGTCCTGGAGCTCGCGCAAGCGGTCGTCAAGGCGGAGAAACTCGGTCGCGGGCCCGCGCCGGACCTGTTGTGCATCGGTCTCTCGGCGAACGATTACGTCGGGCACTACTTCGGTCCGGACAGCGCCGAGGTGCTCGACATGACGCTGCGCACCGACCGACAGCTCGGCGAGTTCTTGCGCTGGCTGGACGCGGAGGTCGGCCCAGGACGCTGCATCGTCGCACTGACAGCCGATCACGGAATGAGCTCGTCGCCATACGTGGCCAGGCGGCTGCGCCTCGCCGCTGACGTGCTCGACACCGCCGCGCTGGCTGCCGCAGTCGAACGCGCGTGGCGTGACGTACTCGGAGCGGCTGCGCCGCAGCAACCGCTAGTGCTCGGTCTCAACGTACCGTGGATCTACTGCGATCCGCGCTTCATGGAACTGGATGACCGGCTGGCGGGCAAGCTGACACAGGTGGCGACGAAACTGCTGCGCCAGACGCGCGGTATTGCGGACGTGTTCACCGCCGCCGAATTGGCCGGTCCGGCACCTGTCGCGCACGATCACGACCGCTGGCTGGCGTGGCGCAGCTTTCACCCGCAGCGTTCCGGCCGCTTCTACATCCGCCTGGCGTCAGGGTGGGCGGAAAAGGACCCCGAGAGCATTGCCGCGCACGCGGGCGGCTCCCGCTCGGACCGGCACGTGCCGATTCTGCTGGCCGGCTCCGGCGTGCGAACGGGCCGGTACTTTTCCGCAGCGGACTTGCTGGACATTGCACCCACTCTATCGGCCCTGCTCGGGATTGAGGCGCCGGCAGAAGCTGTTGGCCGCGTGCTTGGGGAGGCGTTAGGTGCGGACGCCCATAACGGACCACGCCGCAACCTGACGGGTGAGAACGCAAGCCAGCCAGCGGCGCGCCATGCCACCGCTGAAGCGACAGGAGCGGGGCTATGAGTGCCCCACGCAGAACGATCGCAGACTATTTGCCCTCGCCGGCACGCGAGCACAATGCCAACGTAAACCTAACACACAAAAATCCAGTCAGGCGAATGCCATGGCCCCGCCGCGCCCGCTGGCCGCAGGCTATTTGAGCTCGACATTCCAGTACGCGTAATCGAGGAACTGCTTCCAGCTCGCGTACTTCGAATCCGAGAGCTTGATCGTCAACACCGGCGAGCGCTTCGGACGGGCGGGCGCCAGGATCAGCTTCAGGCCGGCTTGGTGCGGCGTGCGCCCGCCCTTCTTCACGTTGCAGCGGATGCAGGCGCAGACGATGTTCTCCCAGCAGTTCTTGCCGCCTTGCGTACGCGGGATGACGTGGTCCAGGCTCAGCTCGCTGGTCGAGAACCGCTTGCCGCAGTACTGGCAACGGTTCTGGTCGCGGGCGAATAGGTTACGGCGGTTTAACTTGACGCCCGTGGCCGGCAGCCGGTCGTAGCCAAGCAGCCGGATGATCTTCGGGACCGCGATCTGGAAGCGCACTGTGCGAATCCAGTCGTGCCGCTCCGGCTCGAACCGCTGCATGGCCTGACTCACCTCGACCCAATCGTCGAAGTCGTAGGCCAGATACTCCCCGTCGTTGATGGACACGACTTCCGCCAGTTCGCGATACAGCAGCGTCAGCGCGCGGCGCGCACTGACCACCCGAACCGCCATGTACAGGCGATTCAGCAGCAGCACGCTCGCGGACAGGGCTGATTCGTCGGCAACCATCTTACGCCTCGCACCCGCACAACCGGTTGCGGTATCTCCTTCTCCGAAGGCTAATAGTAGGGGTTCTAGATGCGTTTAGCAACATGAAATGCGTCCGCGCGCCGGTGGAAGTGCCTTTCCACCTGGCGCGCGCCACGCTCAGTGCGCAGCGGACCCCCGGAGAATTGGCTTCCTCCGGGGGTTCCACCACTTCCTCAGTCCAACGCCCCCACGGAGATTCGAACTCCGGTCTCCAGGATGAGAACCTGATATCCTAGGCCACTAGACGATGGGGGCCGTTGCGTGGCCGCGCACGCTCCAGCCCCGGACTCTATCGACACTGGCCGTGAACGTCAACGGCGCGGACTTACCCTTGGATCAGCACGACGAAGGCGTTGATGTCGTCGAAGTCCACGTAGCCGTCGAAATTGCAGTCGCCGTTGAGGAAGTAACAGC
>JAGVEP010000302.1 GCA_020058145.1 Phycisphaerae bacterium
GGACCGAGACCGCGGCCGCTCCGGCCGGCGCGGCCGCACCTGCGGCGGCGACCGGCGCTAAGTCGGCGGGTAAACCGACCGCCAAACCGGCAGCCAAACCGGCGGGAAAGTAGCCGAGCGTTGGCAGGCCACCCAAGAGCTCAAAACCGGTCGATTGGAAATACGCAACCGGAAATCAGAAACCGGGCGATGGGCCTTGCGGCCGATGGCCCGGTTCTTAATTTGCCGCTGCCGGCTTTTCTTTGGGTACCGGTTCTCGGGCAGCGCGAACCGGGCGGCGACCGCCGGCGTACTGGAGAGCGCGCCGCGACGTACCAGCGTGGGCGGTGCGCGCGTTGACTTTCCGCCGTTAGTGCTTACATTCACGCAGTTTGCGTTTCCCTGGCGCCGCGCGGGCGTTTCGCGGACTACGGGTTAAACTCGCTCACACGGTGAGACATGGCCCACGATCATCTGTCGGTGAAATCCCAGACCGGGCGGGCAACGCTCAAGCTCGTTGGCACCATGGTGGGGGGCGTCCTGGTGCTGGCGTCGTTCCTGGCCGGCTGGGTGTTCGGCGGGGGGCAAAGCGGCGCCTTCTACCGCGATGTGCTCGCCGGCATCGGCGCCTTGCTGCTCGCGCTGCCGCTTTGGTGGCACGCCCTCCAGGCCCTGTTCACCGGCCACCTGCACATGGACGAGTTGGTCGCCCTGGCCATTCTCGCCGCCATGGCCCAAGGCGAGTACCAGACGGCCGGCGTCGTGGCGTTCTTTCTGCTGATCAGTATTTTGATCGAGACACGCACGGCCCTGGGGGCCCGGGCGGCGATCGAGGGCTTGATGCGCCTCACGCCGACGAAGGCCCGCCGCTTGCTCAATGACGGCACCGAAGAGACCGTCGATGCCCATGACCTGCGGCCGGGCGATACGGTCAGCGTGCTCCCCGGCGACAACATTCCCGGCGACGGCCGCATCATCGACGGCCATTCCACGATCAACGAGGCCAACATCACCGGCGAGTCGCTGCCGGCCGAGAAGGTCGTCGGCGATGAGGTCTTCGGCGGCACGAACAACGTCACCGGAGCCCTGCGGATCAAGGTCACCAAGGTCGGGCACGATACCACGCTCGGCCGCGTACAAGACCTCATTCTGGAGGCCGAGCGCACGAAGATCCCGCTCATGCGGCTGATCGACCAGTACGCGTCTTGGTATACGCCGTTGACGCTGATGATCGCCGGGGTCGTCTGGTTCTTCACCCAAGACATCAACAAGACGATCGCCCTGCTCGTGATCGCCTGCCCGTGTGCCCTGATCCTCGCGACGCCGACGGCGATTGTCGCGTCCCTGTCGGCCGCCGCCCGGCTGGGCGTGTACATCAAGGATGTCACGAATCTGGAGTGGGCCCGTAAGCTCACCGCCGTCGTGTTCGACAAGACGGGCACGCTGACCACCGGCGAACTGGCGGTCACGCGGCTGATGCCGGCCCCGGGGGTTGACGCGGCCGAGCTCCTGCGGACGGCGGCCTCCGTCGAACGGCTCAGCCGGCACCCGGTGGCGCGGGCGATTGTGGCGGTGGCCGAAAAGGCCCGTATCCCGCTCCCGGACGAGGCGACCGGTTTCGAAGAGGTCTCAGGCAAGGGCGTTAAGGCCACGTGGAATGGTCAGCCGGCGCAAGTGGGGCGCCGGACGTGGCTACAGGACTGCGGCCTCGATTTGTCGGCCCTGACGGACGAAAAGTACGCCGAGCCGGAAGGCCTGAGCACGCTCTACGTCGCGCACGGCGGGCGGTGTCTGGGGTGGATCGGCCTGGAGGACCGCACGCGGCCGGAGGCGAAGCAGGCGCTGGACGAACTGCGGCAACTCGGCATCCGCGACCTCATCATGGTGACCGGCGACCGCTGGTCGGTCGCCCGGCGGGTCGCCGCCGAGATGGGTTGCTCGGACGTGCAGGCCGAAGTGCTGCCGCAGGACAAGCTGGCCCTGGTCGATGCGTTGAAGAAACGTGGCCACACGGTCGCAGTGGTCGGCGACGGGGTGAATGACGCCCCGGCCCTGACGGCGGGGAATCTCGGCATTGCGATGGGCGCCGCGGGCAGTGACGTGGCGATGAACAGCGCCAGCGTGGCCCTGATGAGCAGCGACCTCCGCCGGCTGCCGTTCCTCGTCAGTCTCTCCCGCGCGACGACGAAAGTGGTCTGGCAGAACCTGGTCTTTGGCGTGACTTTCATCATCGCCGTCGAGGTGGCGATCGTATTCGGGCACGTACACCCGATGCTGGCGGCGTTTCTGCACACGTTCTCGTCGGGAATTGTGGTATTCAACAGCGCCCGCATGGTCCGCTTTGGCGAGCACCTGGAGGCGCATGTCGCCACGCCCCGCGGGACGCCGGCCGCACCGGCCGGGCGCGTGGCATTGCAGGCGGTGGGATAATGAATAGCGAGTGGCGAGTAGCGAGTAGCGAATTCCGGCGCACCACGCCTTGCGCGCATCAATTCGCTACTCGCTACTCGCTATTCGCTACTCTCTCAGGAACGGGAGCAGGCGGCTCACCCCACCTCGCGCGTCTCGAAGAGCGCTACGCCGAGGCCGAGCACGCCAAGGGCGTACAGGGCGGAATACATGGCGACGTGCGCCACCTGGCTGGCTGGAATGAGTTGATTCTGGGTCAGCGCGTCGCCGGTCCAGAAGAACTGGAAGTTCGGCACGGCCGCATACAGAAAAGTGTAGAGCCACGTGCTGCCCGCCTGGGCCGGTTGTCCCAGGTAGTGATCCGACAGCAGCCCGACCACGTACACGCCGGTACACAGGACCAGCGTCACAACCTGGCTGAAGCGCGTCGCGAGCGCCACGGCAAATGCGGTCAGAATCAGCACGCCGCAGAAGCACAGCATGATGGCGTAGGGCATCTGCAGGTCGCCGAAGTCCTGGCCCGGGGACTGGAACTGCCACTCGGGCGACAGGCACAGCACGCCCAGGAAGGCCAGCGTGCCGAGTGGGGCGACCCACGCGGTCAGCGTGGTCGGAAAATGCCAGCCGTAAACGTAATTGCCGAAGGCCGCGGCCAGCAGGCTGAGCAGCATGGCCACCCCCGCGAAAATGAGCACGGGCTGGTCGGGTTTATTCCACGCGGCCGACAACACGCCGTGGCGGATGGTCATCAGCAGCACCAGGCACAGGATGTAGTAGCCGACCAGGACGGCCGCGCAAACGCCGAGGTACTTGCCGACCAGAAACACGGGGCGGCTGATCGGTTTCGATATGACGGTCAGGACGGTGTGCGATTCGATTTCGCGGGTGATGACGCTGGTGGCGCTGAAGACGCTGGCGAGCAAGCCGTAGAGCAACAGCGTCGCCAGGCCGACGTCCATGACGATTTTGATGTCGCCCGCGGCGTTTTCCAGCGAGAAGCCGGCGACGCTCGGACTGGCCATCAGCAACCCCGCCGCCACCCAGGTCAGCACGTTGAACACGGGCTGGCGGATGGTCTCGAGAAACGTGTTGTACGCAATGGCCAGCAGTTTGGAAAACATGGGCTCTCGTTTGTCGCGCGTGGGCCTGGCACGGCGCGTCCGCGATTATTGCGCCGCGGCGTGGCCGGGGCAACCCTGGTACGCTGGGCACCAGCCACCCGTTCGCCGCGGCCGCGTGTTTCCGGTTACCCGGTTTTACAACCCGGCCGTCGCTTTGTCCTGCGGTTCTCGAGAGGTGAACTGTGACGGAAACGCTCCATACCCGTAGCCGGCGGACCGCCCTCGGTGGCCTGATCCTCCAATTAGTCGTCTTCGCCGGCGTGCTGGTGCTCGGCCCCCTGACCAACTCCCTCGCAATCGCGCACTTGGCGTGGTACCTATTTGGCGGCGTGCCGCTGTGGTTCGTCGCGCTGCTCGTCTTTCGGCAACATGAGCTCGCCGCGCTCGAAGCCCTCGATCTGGAGGAGCTGCGCCGCGAAAAGCAGGCCAGCGGGGGTGGCGAAGCGCTGTTTGGAGCCGCAGGCGGCACTGGGTCGGGCTTCCGCGTCGCCGCAGCGCGCTTGAAGTGGATGCAGCGCTGGCTCATCCCCGTGTTCGGCCTGCTCAGCGCCCTGTATCTGGGTGGCATGGGCGCGTTCTTGTGGCGGCACGCCGTGGTGGGCGGCTTCGAGATCACGAGCTCCGCCTGGCCAGCGCCGGTGCGCGTCCCGATCGGGATGGTCATGCTGGCCATCGCGATGTTCGGGACCATTCTGTATTCACGCTACGTCTCGGGCATGGCCCGCGTGACCGAGTGGCAACTGCTGCGCGGCTGCGGGTCGTACATGCTCGGCAACGGCCTGGTCGTCACGGCCCTGCTCGTGTGCCTCGGCGTCTTCCAGTACGCCGGCGTCGCGACCTGGGAGCATGTGGTTGCCTACGTCGTGCCGGTCCTGATGCTCGTGCTGTTCCTGGAAACGGCCGTCAATTTCGTGCTCGACATCTACCGCCCGCGTGCGGCGGGTGTCGAGCCGCGGGCCTGTTTCGACAGCCGCCTGCTGGGGCTCTTCGCCGAGCCCGGCGGCATCGCCCACTCGATCGCCGAGGCGATGAACTACCAATTCGGGTTCCAGGTCTCGCAGACCTGGTTCTACCAGCTCTTGCAGCGGGCGTTTGTGCCGCTGGCTGCCACGGGCGCCCTGGCGCTCTGGCTGCTGACTGGCGTGGTGATCGTGCAGCCCTATGAGCACGTGGTCGTCGAGCGCTTCGGCCGCCAGCTCAACGCGACGGCGCCGCTAGGGCCGGGGCTGCACTTCAAGTGGCCGTACCCATTCGAGGCGGCCCGGGCGTACAACACGGGGCAATTGCACCAGCTCCACGTCAGCTTCAAGCAGATTGACGCCGAGCCGGATGAATCGAAAGCCCTCGCCAGCGTGCAGCTCTGGACCGACGAACAGCACCTGGGGCAGGAGCATTTCGATTTTCTCGTTTGCCCAACGCGCCAGGTGGGCGCGGCGCTGGAGCCGACGACGCAACCGCCAGGAGAAATCGAAGATGAAGGCGCGGCGCGGGAATCGCCCGTCCACCTGATGCGCCTGGACGCGGTGCTGCAATACCGCATTCAAGCGCACCATCTGGACCGCTTCACGCAGACCATGGTGGACCCCGACGACACCCTCCGGGCCGCAGCCTGGGAAGAGGTGAGCCGGTTCATGGCGTCAACCACCGCGGATTATCTGCTCGGCGAGGAATTGGGCGGGATCGGCGAGCAGCTCCGGCAGCGCATCGCCGCCCGCGTACAGGACCTCGGGCTCGAGGTCGTCTACGTCGGCATCACCAACGTACACCCCGAGAAGACCGTCGCCGAGGCCTACCGCCAAGTCGTGACGGCGGAGCAGGAAAAAGTGACCGCAATTCGCGGGGCGCTCGTCGCGGAGGACGAGGCGCTTGCGAAGGTTGCCGGCGAAGCCAAGGCGGCGCGCGTGCTGGCCGCCGCGGTCGAA
>JAGVEP010000138.1 GCA_020058145.1 Phycisphaerae bacterium
TAAATAAGGGGCAGCCCGGCCGTGCCGGGTGGCCCGCTAATGAGTAAGCCGACGTGATCGAGTACCTCCGGGTGTTCGACCACGTCGGCTTTTTTTGTTACGAACCTTCGAAATCGATTGAAGGAGATGAGTTATGGCGAAAGGGCAGAAAACCACCACCCAGACTGAGGTCCAGGACAGACTGCTCGGCGGCAAGAAAGTGAAACAGACGGAGGTGACGGAGCAGGGCGACAAGACGCAGGTCAAGGAAACCAAAACCGAACTCAATCCGGACGGCACGCTCAAGAAGAGAGTAACCATCGTCAAGGGGGACGACATCAAGTAGCGCACCGACGGTGAGAATACTCGTGCCGTCGCGTCGGCGGCGAACAAGAACTAAACACAAAAAGCAGAAGGAACTGGTATGAACAAGCTCGAAATCAAAGGTGACTGGAACATCGCCAAGGGCAAGCTGAAACAGAAGTGGGCCAAGCTCACGGATGACGATCTTCAATACGCCGATGGCAAGCACGATGAACTGGTCGGCCGGATTCAAAAGCGCACCGGCGAAACTCTTGAAGCGGTCGAAAAAGCCGTCAAGGAAGCCACCTCCTCCTGCTGCCGATAGGCTGCGGAGTGCGCGGGAGAGTTGTTTACTCGCGAACGAACGATGCTCGAAAGGAGCTTTCAGAAATGGACACGAAAAGAACAAAGATGAACTCGTCGACGGTCGTGAAGACCGACGCCAACCGTGATCCCCTCACCGGCGCGCCCGGTTCCCATGCGGTTGGTGTCGGGACCGGTGCGGCGGGGGGCGCAGCGGCCGGAGCAGCCATTGGAGCTGTGGTGGCCGGACCGATCGGCGCAGCCGTCGGCGGTGTCGCCGGAGCTGTCGCGGGCGGAATCGTCGGGAAGGCGGCCGCGGAGGAGGTCAATCCGACCAACGAATTTGAGTTCTGGCGCAATGAGTATGCGACACGCCCTTATTTCTCGCGCGGTTCGTCCTTTGACGACTACGGGCCCGCCTATCGGTATGGCTGGGAAAGCTACGCCTTTCACGGCACGAAGGTGAAGTCATTTGATGAGGTCGAACCCGAGCTGCGTCGTGCCTGGGACAGCCGTCGTGGAAAGTCCACGCTGAGTTGGGAGCAGGCCCAGGCTGCCACACGCGACGCGTGGCAGCGCGTGGAAAAGGCTGCCAGCGGGCACTGTTGCGGCTGAGCGCGTTATTCGCGTTAGGGTTGCGCGTGAGTTAGCGACCTTGATCGGTGCTACTGCGCGGATCACACATGCCGGCATTACGTGCGGATGTTGGACAATAGGCGCGATGACGGCGCGGACGCTCGGCTCCGTTGCCGAGTAGAGGCCATTGGCAAATGCCGCATTAGGACGTCGACCGTCCCGCGCGGGCCGGTTTTCCTGATCCGGCTGAGATGGCGGCCGATGAGTGTCTGATGTTTCTTATAAAGGACGTAGCATGCGACGCTTCTGGTCGATTGCGGTGCTCGGATTGGGCTTGTGCGTACTGGCGGCAGCCGCGACGGGCTGTGGGGAAAGGCGGGAACACAGGGTCGAGGTCATCCGCGAGCGTCCGGAGCGCGAGGGCCGGCACGAGAAGGAAGTGAAAGTCGAGCACGAAAGACGCGGCGACGAGCGCGACAGAGGCAGAGACAGGGAGCGGGACCGAGAGCACCATTGACGAACGGCGCGATGACGCCGTTCACGCGGCCGGAAAAGAGAGTTCCTGCCCTGAATGGCATCGAACCCAGGTCGAGGAGGCGGCCAACGCAATACTCGAGCCGGCGTGCTTAGTCACCTCGGGGTAGTGTAGAGACTTGTGCGTGCTTGCTCGTGCGAGCACGGTCGTTTGTAGTTCGGCGGTCGAAGGGCCCACATGTGGCGTGTGGTCAATTATTCAAGGAGAGCAGACATGCGGAAAATTCTCTCGCGGGCGTGGGTCAACTCGATGCTTATGATCCTCGGCCTGCCCATATTCCTTCTCAACGTAGATGCGAAGGAACTCTCGCGGATGAGTTTTGACCGATCGTCCTAGCGGAATAGGAGCCCTGGCGGCTTTCGCGCCGGCTCACGGAGGCTGGCGCGCGGCCGCTTGAGGTTCTGCCCCCGTTCGCGCAAGGAAACGCAGCCAGTTGTATTGCTCGGGATGCTCGCGGATCGCCGCATCCAGTGCGCTTACGACCCTTTTGGTCACTTCGGCCGCTGCGTCCCGGCCCTTGCCGAACGAGGGCTCGATCCAGTCATAGATCCGGCCCTCGAAATGGAAGGGCGGATCTCGCCGTATACACGCGACAACCGCGATGGGGCACTTCGTCCGCTGCGCGAGCACTGCGGGCGTGGTGTGAAATGGTACACGCGCGCCTAGAAAGTCCGCCTCGACTGCCCCCGCGCCGCTGCGCGCGTGCTCCATCGTCATCACAACCGCCTGGCCGCCCCGCAGGGCCGCCAGAGATCGGTGAATTGCATCGCCGGGCGGAACCAGCGTCGCCACGCGTCGCCGCGCCAGTGCGACCATGAGCCGGTGCTGGGTGGGCGACTGATCCGCCTGTACGATCGCCGTCACTCGGCCCTCGAGGAACAGGCCCAGCGCGGCCAATCCGACCAGGTAGTTTCCAAGGTACGTGCCCGCGCAGATAACGCCAGCACCTGTCGCGACATGCCGGCCCAGCCGCGCATAGGCCGGTGCATGAACCCAGAGTCTCCAAGTTCGCGACCGGAGACGTCGTTCGATGAATTCCGCCTCCAGGCTTGTCAGCCAGTAATCCGTCGCAAAACCGCGCGGAATCTCGTCTACTTGCGACGCAGAGTGCGTCGCGCCAAGGGCGCCGGCGATTGCCGCGCGCAAATCTTGATTCACCAGTGGGATGTGCGGCCACAGCCGCCGGCCCGCGGCACGAGATACCGCGGCGGCCGCCTCAAAGCCCACGATTTGCGCCGCCAACATGAGACCCCAGCGATTATATAGATCGCGCAGAAGTGTCCCGCGATCGTGCGGCGGCCGAACCGATGGGGCGAACGGCGTCTCGGCTCTCGTGGGCATTTCTTCGCACTCACTGTTTAGGTTCTGTCCGAAGACCCGCTGAGCGGGTAGTTTACCCGGCATGCAAACGCTCCGCCGGCTCTCGTGCGAGCCGGGAGCGCTCCGGCTGAGTCTCCTCGGTAGTTTCGCAGGCGGGCGGGCCCAGCCATCCGCTGCCGCTGCCCCGGCTCGCCACGTCGCTATCGGGGAGTTCATCGCCTACTGAGGCAGGCTGGGCATCTGAGCCGGAGGCCGTTGGCGTGGGTCATGCACCCGAGCGATCGAGGACACCACGCTTCGCAGCAGCGACAACGTGACGTACTACATCCACAGGGGGTACGCATCCGTCGCCTCGGGGCTTTGAATCGTCTTGACGGAGCGGTCGAGCGGAATTCCCGGAGGATCCATAAGAACCCGCTTGCATTCCCTGATCCCTGCGATATACTACTTGTGCTGCGGAGCTTGGGCGGGCCCAGATCTGGCCCGCCAGGGAAACCGCGTCGAAGTTGTCGGATGACTAAATAAGGGGCAGCCCGGCCGTGCCGGGTGGCCCGCTAATGAGTAAGCCGACGTGATCGAGTA
>JAGVEP010000390.1 GCA_020058145.1 Phycisphaerae bacterium
CCTGCCGAGCCGGTGCGGCGCGCTCCGCGGCGGCTCGGCAGGAACCTCGCCCTCCCGGTGTGCCGTCAAAACACGGTTGACGGAGCACTAGCTCGTCGCGGTCGATCCGAGCGGCTCGACCGCGCTCGACCGAGCATGACTTTCCGGTGCCCCATTGCGGCCAAGCGGGCCGGTGGGGCACCTTGTCATCGGCGTGTCAAGCGCACGCCGTCTGTCTACAATGCCCCGATGACCGGCGATTTTCTCAAAGACCTCGAACAGCGGAACCTGGTTCAGCAGATCTCGACCCCGGAACTGGCCGGCGTGCTCCAGACCCGCCGCGTCGCAGGCTACATCGGCTTCGATCCGACGGCGGACAGTCTGCACGTCGGCAGCCTGATGCACCTCGTCAATCTGATGCGGTTCCAGCAGGCTGGGCATCGCCCCATCGGGGTAATCGGCGGCGGCACCGGCCTGATCGGCGACCCCAGCGGCAAGGAGAACGAGCGCTCACTACTGACGCGCGCGCAACTCGAGCTTAATCTCGCGGGCATCCGCCAGCAGGTCGCGCGTTTCCTCGACCTCGGTGACGACGGTGCCGTGCTCGTCGACAACGCCGATTGGCTCTGTCAACTCAACCTGGTCGAGTTCCTCCGCGACATCGGCAAGCACTTCTCCGTCAACCAGATGGTCGTGCGCGATTCGGTGCGCACCCGCCTGGAGACCCGCGAGCAGGGACTGTCCTACACCGAATTCTCCTACATGCTGCTCCAGGCCTACGACTTCCTGGCCCTGTACGACCGCTACGACTGCATCCTCCAGATGGGGGGGAGCGATCAGTGGGGCAACATCCTCTCGGGGGCCGACCTGATTCGCCGGCTGCGCGGCGTCGAGGCCTATGGGTTGACCACCCCGCTCCTGACCAAGCCCGACGGCAGCAAATTCGGCAAGAGCGAAGAGGGTAATATCTGGCTTGATTCGCGGCGGACCAGCCCGTACCGCTTCTACCAGTTCTGGTTGAACGCGGACGACCAGGGCGCGGGGCAGTACCTCCGGACGTTCACGCTGCTGCCGGTGTCCCAGATCGAGGAGGTCAACCGCGCACACGCCGCGGAGCCGGCGAAACGTGGCGCCCAGCGGCTCTTGGCGGAAGAAATCACGCGGATGGTACACGGCGCCGCGGCGCTGGCCCGCGCGCAGCGCGCCACGGAGATCCTGTTCAGTCCCGAGGCGGACTTCCACCAGCTTAGTGCGTTGGAACTGGACGAGGCCTTTCAGGGCGCGCCGACGACGCGGCTGGAGCCCGCGGTGCTCGGCACGCCGGCGGCAGGTCTGGTCGCGGTGCTCGCCGACACGAACTTGTACCCGTCGCGCGGCCAGGCGCGCAAGGACCTGCCGAACGGCTCGGTCTCGGTCAATAACCTGACCGTGCGGGACGCAACGGCGGTGCTGGGGCAAAGCGATCTGCTGCCGGGTGGCTTCGTCATCCTCCGTCGGGGAAAGAAACACTACCATGTACTGCGCTTTGCAAGGGAATAAGCCCGCCAGGGGCCGCGACGCGGGCAGCCGTCATGAATGACCGCGAGACGTTGCTGGATTCCGCCCTCGCCCGCCGAACGGTACTCCTTTCCGCGGCGGACACCAACGTGGGCCGGCTGTTCAATGGCCGGGCCGACGGCCTCGACGGGCTGGTGCTGGAACGGCTGGGCGACGTGCTGATTGCGCAATGGCACGAGGGGCGGCTGACCCGGCCCGAGGATGTGGTGCGCGAGCTGTGTGCCGGCGCAGCGCAGCGCGTCGGCGCGCGGGCGGTGTATCGCAAGGTCTATCCGAAGAACCGCACCGTCGCGCGGCTCGAGTTGGACGAGCTGCACCGCAACCCGGTCCCCTGGATTGGTGAGCCGCTGGAGCCAGAATTCGCGGTGCTGGAGCACGGCGCGCGTTTTCTTGTGCGCCCATACGACGGGTACGCGACCGGGCTGTACCTGGATCATCGCACCGCGCGGGTTGCGGTGCGCGCGGCGGCGCGCGATCGCCGGGTATTGAACGCGTTTGCGTATACCTGCGGCTTCACGGTGGCGGCAGCGCTCGGGGCCGCCGCAGCGACCGTCAGTGTCGACATTTCCAAGAAGGCGCTGGAATGGGGCAAGCGAAACCTGGCCGCCAACGGCTTGGCGCTCGACCGCCACAGGTTTATTTGTTCGGATGTTCTGGATTATTACCGCCGCGCCGCGCGCCAAGGGCATCGCTTTGACTGGATCATTCTCGATCCGCCGACTTTTGCCCGTGCCAAGGACTCGGGGCGCGCGTTTTCGCTCGGCAAGAACCTCCCGGCACTGGTAGCGGGCGCGCTGGACTTGCTGGATACCGGCGGAACGCTGCTACTGTCCGTCAACCAACGCGGTACAACCCCGCAACGGCTCGAGTTGGTCGTGCGCGCGGCCGCGCGGACCCGGAACCGGCCGTGTGCCTTCCTGCCGCCGCCGGCTACGCCCGAAGATTTCCAGGGCGACCCGGATTACACCCCAGCAGTCCTGGTGCAAATCGGGTGAAGATGTGGTTGCGGGCGACTACTCCGCCGCCACGACCGGCGCAAACTGCACCTGCGACCAGAGGTGCATCCCAAATGCTTCTTTGATGCGTGCCAGCCGCGTGGACGGCTGCGGCGACAGGCCGTACCGCTGCGCGTCGTGGGGCGCCTGCACGCGGGCCATGCGTTTCCAGCCGTGATTCATGCCGTAGACAAAGAGCGCCGTGCTCAGCGAGCGCGTCCGCAGCAGCGACCGGAACGCCCGCTTCCACACCCAGCGCTCCTGGGCCGCGGCGTACCGCAGCTCGTAAATCGCTTCGTCGAGTTCGCGGGCGGTCATGCGTTTCGGGCGATAGACCGTCTCGGTAAAGGTGTAGCGCTCCCAATCCCGCGGCCAATCCGTGGCCAGCAGCCGGCCCTCGGCCTTGAAGCGCTCGAACATCTTCGTGCCCGGCAGCGGCGTCAGGTTCGTCACTTGGATAATGTCGACGCCCATCCGCACGGCCGTGTACGCGGTGTCCGCGACCGTCTCCGGCGTGTCTTCGTCCGAGCCGATGATGAACCCGCCAAAGACCGCAACACCCGCGCGATGAAAGCCGTTTACCAGCTCCTGAAACCGCCCGAGGTTCTTGCGATTGATGCCCTTGTGGTAGTTCTTGAGGCTCTCCTCGTTGAACGTCTCGAAGCCGACGAGCATTCCACGGCAACCCGCCCGATACGCCAGCCGCAGCCCCTCGGCGTCGTCACCCATGTTGATCGTCGTTTGGCTGAACCACAGCCGCTTCTTGCCGTGCTTGATGATCGCCCGCAGCAGCTCCTTGGCCCATTCCGCGTGTTTCGGCCCGACGCCGAAGAAATTATCGTCGACCACGAAGACGAACTTCTGGGGCGTCTCGTTCCACTCGGCGAGCAGGCCGTCGATCGAGCGGCGGCGGATGTTGGGTCCGTTGAACTGCGTGACCGAGCAGTACTCGCAGCCGACCGGACAGCCGCGCGAAGTCTGAATCGCCGAGACATCGTAGCGGCCGTTGAGCGGGTGAACGGTTTGTCGGGCGCGGCCCAGGCCGGTGGTTTCGAGATCGGACAGCCGGCCGTGGTAGCGCGGCTGGAGCCGCCCGGCGTCGGCGTCGGCGATGATCTCCGGCCAGACCTCGTCGCACTCGCCGACGGCGACGGAATCGAAGTACTGGCCGCCTTCCTCCGGACAGGCGGACGCGTGCGGTCCGCCCATGATGCTACGGACGCCGATCTCGCGGCAGGTGGCCGCGATTTCGTAGGCTCGCGTGGCACCGCTGGAGTAGGAGGTGACGCCGACCAGGTCGTAGTTCCCCTGGCGCAACAGGGCTTCCGTGTTGCCCGTGCCGAAGACCTCGTCGATGAGATCGACGTGCTGCCCGGCCGGCACACGCTCGGCCAGCACCTGGAGCCCCAGTTGCGGAATATGCGTGCCGATGGTGTGGTACCCCTGCGCACGACGCGTGATCGGATTGATGAGGGCGATGCGCACGGGGCGTCCTTTCGACGAGAGTTTTCACGATCGCGGCCCGAAGAGGCGAGCGTGCCAACCGCAGGCCCGCGCCATATAGCGCGGTATTGTAGTCGCCGGCTGTGCGGGCGTCGCGAACAGGTCGCCGACTTTCTTAGATCGAACGGGCCGGCCTGCGCATACGGTAGGTGGAGTGGGCGTCTCGCCCGGCCCCTGGCGGCCAAGATGGCCGCCCCACCCGGCCGTAGTATTGCCGGGCCGGGGTGTTTCGGGGTGTACGGGTCTGGTTCCATCGGGCAGGGGCTGCGCTGCGGAGGCTAGTTTGCGCCGGGAAACTGTGCCGCGGGATTTTCTTGGAGGCGTTTTTTCCCTTGACATGCGGGGGCTGTTTGTTATAGGATCGCCGCTGAGGAGTTTTGAGGAGACTGGTCGAGGTAGGAGAGAGTCGCTACCCCTGGTCTTCATGTGTGGTCGTGAAGCGTGATGAGGCGCGCGATGCGTCCATGTTTTGGAGGAGATTAGGTCATGAAGTTGCACAATTTGCTGGTAGTGCTGGCGGCGTGCGCGATTGCGCCGCTGGCAGGCGCGGATATCATTGGCTGGAACTGTGCTCCCGATGGCGACGGCGCCATCGTGCTGAACAGTCCGCCTACGTGGGAAGAAGACCTGTCGGGCGTCTACACGCTCGGCATGAATGAGACGCAGTACTGGTGGCCCGCCCACATGCTCGGGAGCTTCACGACGGACACGGAGACCGATCCGGTCGTCTGGATTCGGAACGAGGTTCTCAACGATGGCACGATACCGCCGCTGGTCTGGACGGACTACCATCTGAACATCACCATGAGCCACGACTTCGCCATCACGGGCGCCGCTACGCTGCCTGACTGGATCGTGCAGAACATCACGCAGCCAACGTTGCAGGGCACGGAGTGGGTCGGCTCAGTGGACTACTTGGGCGGTACGCCGGTTAACCTCGGAGACTGGGGACAGTTCGACGTTCAATTGACCTTCGTTGGATCGGTCACCTTCACCATCGAGATGATTCCGACGCCCGAACCGACTTCGCTGCTGCTTCTGGCACTCGGCGGACTACTGCTCCGGGGAGGAAAGCGCTAGCTCCGTCCGAGCTGGGCTCGGCACACAATACCTGAGACCACTACTAGGGACCGGCGAGGCGACCAAATGCCTCGCCGGTCCTTTTGCTGCCACTGGACGCGCGGGCAAACGCGAGCGAATCCTGGTTGGCGAAAGCGAGCACATTGGCTATCATGGACGATTAAGAGGCATTTGCGCTGGGACCCCAGCCGTACCGGGCTGCGGACTCGTCCGCGGGTGTCAACCCGCCGGCTTGGGCCCCCTCACGTCACAGGAGCTATGGAATGAGAGCTGCGAGCTGTTGCCACCAGCAAGTTCGATCCTGCGGGGCCATGACATTCGCTGTGCTGCTGACTGTCCTGGGTGCCGCGACGGTCACTTGGGGCCAACTCTCCGCCGCCGACATCGCGGCGCTGCAGAAACAGGCCGCCGCCGAGGGTTGGACGTTCACCGTCACGGAGAATGACGCCACGCGGCAGCCGCTGGAGAACCTGTGCGGTTTCGTCGTGCCGGAGAACTGGCAGGAGCTGGCGCCGGTGGCGACGATCGTGCCGCAGCGCGATCTCCCGGCTGCTTGGGACTGGCGCAGCGTCGTCGGCACGGTGCCGATTCGCAACCAGGGCGGTTGCGGAAGCTGCTGGGCCTTCGGCACGCTGGGCCCGCTCGAGTTCAACATCCTGATCAAGGATGGAATCGTGGTCGACCTGTCCGAGCAGTGGCTGGTGAGTTGCAACAGCGACGGCTGGTCCTGCGCCGGCGGGTGGTGGGCGCATAGCTACCACCAGTGGAAGACCGACCCCTGTGCCGGGACCGGGGCGGTGCCGGAAGCGGATTTCCCGTACGTTGCATACAACGCGGCCTGCAACTGCCCTTACGAGCACACCTATTTGATCGATAGTTGGGCCAACATCCAGGCTCCCCAGGGCGGTTCGATCACTGACGCGATAAAACAGGCCATTTTCGACTACGGGCCGGTCTCCGTGGCCCTCTACGCCGGCGGGGCTTTTCAGAGCTACGGCGGCGGTGTATTCAACGCTTGTGAATATGGCCAGATCAACCACGCTGTGACGCTCGTCGGATGGGATGACAATCTGGGGGCCGTCGGCGCGTGGCTGCTGCGTAACTCCTGGGGCACGTACTGGGGCGAAGGCGGGTACATGTGGATCGAGTACGGCTGCAACCAGGTCGGCTACAACCCGTGTTTCGTCAATTATGCCGGCTCGACGAAGATGCTCTTCGAGTACCCCGACGGCAAGCCGCTAGTGGTGCCGCCGAACCAGACGCTCGCGCTCCCCGTCAATATTCTGCCGAATCCCAATGAGCCCATCGCCGGGACCGAGCAACTGCACTACTCCATCAACGGGGCTGCCTACCAGGTCGTGCCGCTGACCCCGCTCGGCAACCACCAGTACCTCGCGACGTTTCCGCCGCGCGGCTGCCTGGACCAGTTTCGCTGGTACGTGAGCGCCGAGCAAGCCCCGGGGGACGTCCGTACCGATCCGCGTGGTGCCCCGCAGACGGCGAACATCACGACGGTTGCCGAGGGAGAATTCTTCCTCCTGGACGACAACTTCGAGGCGGACCACGGCTGGACCGTGCAGGCCAACGCCACCAGCGGCAACTGGGAGCGCGGCATACCTGAGCTTAGCCAATACTGGAACGGCAGCCTGGGGCAGTGGATCACCACGCAGCCCGGGACCGGTCATTCCGGCAGCGGCGCGAAGTGCTACGTCACCGGCGCCGCCGCCGGGGCGGACTCCTGGGCCAATGATGTGGATGCGGGTCCGACCGTGCTGCTCTCTCCGACGCTCAACCTCTATAACCGCGACGGGACCATCAGCTTCTGGTACTGGTACTACGGCAACAGCACGGCCGACCGCCTGGACATCGCGCTGACCAACAACGGGGGGTCAAGCTGGGCCTATCTGCCGTACGTCAATACGCCGCACGACTGGACCTACATTGAATTCAAGGTCAGCGATTTCATGGCGCCCACCGCCAACGTGAAGGTACGTTTCCGCGCGCTGGACTTTGCTCCGGACTCGCTGGTCGAGGCCCTCGTCGACGACTTCAAGGTCTACACGATCGGATGTGATCCGACCCAACTTATCGGCGACATGAACTGCGACGGTTGGGTGGACTTTGACGACATCAACCCGTTTGTGGTGGCGATTACGGACCAGGTCCTGTATGAGACTGTGTACCCGGGTTGCCACTGGCTCAACGGCGACTGCAACCAGGACGGCACGGTGGACTTCGAGGATATCAACGGGTTTGTCGTGTTGATCGCCGGCTAGATCGGAAGGGGGGGCGGTCGCCGTTACCATTTCGCCCCAGCTCGCACGAGCAGATTCTCGTGCGCTCGCCCCCACCCGTTGACGCACGTTATGATAGCGGCTGCGCGGTTGCGCTAAACGGGCAGTGCCCCAGCGTCACAATTCGGTTGCCCGGCATCTTGCACTGCCGGGCGGACAGTGCTTTAATAGTGGAGTAACCCCCCACAGATCAGATGGTCGCGTAATCGGAGTTCACGCCGTGTCTCAGCAGTTCCCCTCCTCGCTCGCGTCTCTGATGACAATTCGGCATACCAACGCGGCAATGCCGCTGGCTCTGGGACCCGCCCGCTCCATGAAGTCGCGCTCAGTCCCGCACAACACCTTCGACCTGTGCCGGGCCGCAGTGACAGTGGCGGCCCTCGTTTCAGTCTTGGGACCGGTCCCGATTATCTCGGCTCAATCTGTGCCGGATACCCCAAGGGCTACCCGCTGGGCGGCGACTCCGGTGCAACCGAGACGAGGTATTATTGAATGCGACCTCCCGCCCGAAGTCGTTCGGGGGATCCATGCGACGAACCTCTGGAGTGACGGCAACGTGCCCTTCGTCTTCAGCTCGAACGTGATACCTGACAACGAGCAACGTGCTATCGACGCCATGCACGAGATCGAGTCGGTATGCGGTGTGCGCTTCGTCCCGCGGGATGAAGAACCCAACTACATTTTCATCCTGAATTCGGACAGCAACTGGGCCCACGTTGGGATGATCGGGGGCGAACAGGAGGTCCATATCCTCAACTGGGAGAATCACTACACGATCGTCAATGAGTTGTTGCACGCGCTCGGCCTCTGGCACGAGCACCAGCGCGCCGATCGTGACTCATATGTCCGAATCGAATGGGATAACATCGAACCTGCTGAGTACCACAATTTCGAGCAGCCGAATGGGGCGACCGATTTTGGCGCGTACGATTTCGGCTCGGTCATGCACTATCATGCCTGCAACTTCTCGCTTTGCGGCTCTTGTTTACCATCTGACCCCGAGTGCCGCACGATTACCGTGCTCCCGCCTAATGAAGGCCAACAAGACCAGATTGGCCTGTGGGATGAACTCAGCGACGGCGACAAGGCCGTGCTGGCCCAGCTTTACGGAACCAGCGGCGACTGCCCGGTGTCACGCTACGACAACGTCCAGATTCCGGACGACCCCGACGGCTGCTGGGTTGGCGGCTACGGCTTTGGCCGCTACGCGGTTGAGATTAACAGTTCTCAGTGTCCAGGTGACATCGTTTGCCGCGTCGAGTACCGCATTAACGTGTTTAGCGAATGGCTGCCGGATCTGCATGTGCAGATCAACAATGACGCGCACCCGATTGGCGACGGCAAGACCGTCTGGTATCGCGAAGGTGACGGGGAAAACGGTACCGACGGCGGAGAAGATGACGATACTGAAAGTGACCACGACATCGAGCTAGGTTGGCGAACCACAAGCTGGTTCAACGACGACCCAGTCAGCGGCACATGGTACCTCGATGTCTGGGACGAATGTCCTGGGCCAGACCCCGATTTTAATCAGGTACAATCGCTGGAACTCCGCGTATATTGGAACTGCTCCTCGCCGCCAGTGATCACCGACCACGGCACCGTTCCCAGCAGCGGACCTTTCGATGAGCCTTTCGACTACTTCGTTGAGCTGCACGACGATGACGGAGATGCCGTTCAGGTCACGCTGGAGGTTCGCGATCCGTCCTCAGGATGGTGGGAAGGCCAGGGAACTCGATCCGTCGGCGGAAGCGGTACGGCGACCTGGGCAGATCGAACGCCGTTCGAGGTCGATGATATCGGCATGACCGCTCAGTACCGGTTCCAGTACAGCGACCCATTCACACCCGGAACATGGGGACCCTATGCGGGGCCGACAATAGTAAACCGGGCACCCTCGGCTCAGCATGTCAGCGTTAGCACGCCCAAGAACACGGCGATCGACATCACGCTCAGCGGGAGCGACCCGGACGGCCAGGATCTGGACTACATCATCATGTCACTGCCGACCGACGGCACGCTGAGCGATCCTGGCGCTGGGCAGATTGCGAGCACGCCATACACGCTCCACAGTAAGGGCAACATTACTATTCATGCGCCGGACGCGGGATTTCAGGGCGCCGAGGCGTTTGAGTACCGCGTAAGCGACTCGTTCGACGAAAGTAACACGGCGATCGTTAGCATTGAGGTATACAATCGCGCGCCCACTGCTCACGATGTCAGCGTTAGTACGCAGTTGGACTATCCGGTAAACCTTACTCTCGAAGCCACGGACCCGGACTGGACGGACGTGCTTTCTTACGTCGTGACGTCGCTGCCCGAACTTGGCATCCTAATCGAGCCAGAGGTAGGCCCAATTACTACGATACCACATATCCTCGCGAATCATGGGCGACTGGTCACATATGTGCCGGAGCCTGGGTATGTTGGCCCTGTTGTGTTTAGGTTTCTTGCTGATGATAGCACCAGTCAGAGTAATGAGGCCACAGCCAACATCAATGTTCAGTACCCCATCGTCTGGGACGGTGGAGGAGTGGATGAGTCGTGGTTTACGGCGGGGAATTGGAGCACTGACGCGGTGCCGACGGTGTTTGACAGCGTGCGTTTCGATGGAACGTCGTCG
>JAGVEP010000224.1 GCA_020058145.1 Phycisphaerae bacterium
CCACACTAATGTAGCGGCCGGGCTCTGTACCGGCCGTAGAGCACCGGCTATTAGCCGGTGCCACACTAATGTAGCGGCCGGGCTCTGTACCGGCCGTAGGGCACCGGCTATTAGCCGGTGCCACACTAATGTAGCGGCCGACCCCCGTGTCGGCCGTAGGAGACCCCACGTCTCGACAGCAGCCGGCCAAACCCGCCAGCCGTATCGGCCGCGGTGCATAGCCGCGCGCCCGGCGAATCGGCACGACTTCATCGCGGAAAGCGAAGACGACGGAGTCGTCAATCGGCCGGAAAATCTCGCGATTGTGCACCAGCAGCGCGTCCGCGACATCGGCCAAGTATTCAAGCGCGTCGTCGTCGCGGTACGTCAGCGGCTGACCCGCCAGGTTCGCCGAAGTCATCACCAACGGCCCCAAGCCCTCGGCGAGGAGCAAGTGCTGCACCGGCGCATACGGCAACATGAGCCCGAAGTCGCGACAGCCCGGCGCGATCGACGCCGCCAACCCGTGGCCGCCGGCCTTCGGAGCCAACACAATCGGTGCTGCGACCGACTGCAGTGCGTCCTCATCCGCCGGCGTCAGGCGGCACAAGCGCCGCGCGACATCGAGGTTGGGCACCATGACCGCGAGCGGCTTGCCGTCGCGCAGTTTGCGCTCACGCAAGCGCTGCACCACGTCCTCGCGCTCGGCGCGGCACGCGAGGTGGTAGCCGCCGATTCCTTTGATCGCCACGATGGCGCCGTCGTGCAGAAGCCGGGCCGCCACGCGAATCGGATCAGCCGGGGGTGCCACGGACGCGTCGGTTTGTAGCGCCGGACCTCCGAGTCCGACGCCGGGCGCTTTCGGAGTCCGTACGAGCCGCAACTCCGGCCCGCACACCGGGCACGCATTCGGCTGCGCGTGGAAGCGGCGACTGGCGGCGTCGGCGTACTCGGCCGCGCACGGCGGGCACATCGGGAACACGCTCATCGTGGTGTGCGGGCGGTCGTACGGCACGTCGCGGATGATGGAGTACCGCGGCCCACAGTTCGTGCAGTTAATGAAGGGGTAGCGATAGCGTCGATCCGCGGGATCAAACAGCTCGCGGAGACAGTCGGCACACGTCGCCGCGTCGGGCGTGACCTCCGGCCGCTCGTCCGGGTTGGTTTCGGACGCGCGGATGCGAAAGACGACCTCCCCGAGCGGCGGCAGGTCGCGCTGGGCGAGATCCGTAATCCTCGCCAGCGGCGGCAAATGGGCCACGAAATCGTGCGCAAACGCGTCAATCGCCGCCACCGGCCCCTCGACTTCGATAAACGCCCCGTTGCTGCCGTTGCCCACGAATCCTGCCAGCCGGTGCCCCGCTGCCAACCGGTATACGTATGGGCGAAACCCGACGCCCTGCACTTGGCCACGCAGGTCGAAACGGCGACGAGTTGTCGAACAGCGCACCGACAAGGGTTACTCCGCGGTCCGCGGCATTTTAGCCGGGCACCGCGGGAGTTGTACGGAACCTACCGAACCACTCCGCGGACGCCGGTCCTTTTGGCGTTTCACCACCCCCCACGTTAGACTACGCCCGCACGCCGCGCGTGGCCGACGGCGTCACCGATTACATGGAGTCAACGCATGAAGGTCCATGAATATCAGGCGCGAGAATTACTTCGGTCGGCGGGCATTCCGGTCCCGCCGAGCGAGGTCATCGATAACCCCAACCAAGCGCCCCAGGCCTATCTGCGGCTCGGCAGCGAGACGGTCGTCGTCAAGGCGCAGGTACACGCCGGCGGACGCGGCAAGGCGGGCTATGTCCAGCTCGTGACCTCCGCTGACGAGGCCAAGTCGCACGCCGCACGCATGTTCGCGAGCCCGATGGTCTCCAAGCAGACCGGCCCGCAGGGCGTGCAGGTTCACAAGATCCTCATGGCCCCCGCCGTGGATATCGCCCGCGAGTTCTACGTGAGCGTGGTCGTTGACCGCGCTCGCCGCGTGCCGGTGCTGATGGCCAGCAGCGAGGGCGGCGTCGAGATCGAGGAAGTCGCCGCCCGCAACCCGGACGCGATCAAGAAAGCCTGGTTCCACCCGCACCTCGGCCTTTCGACCTTCCAGGCCCGCGCCCTGGCCGCCGCGATTGGTCTTTCCCGCGCCAAGGCCAAGGCCGCCGCGGACATCATGTACAAGCTCGCCCGGCTGTTTCAGGAAAAAGACTGTTCGCTGGCCGAAATCAACCCGCTGGTCGAGACCGCGGCCGGCGAGATTCTCGCCATCGACGCGAAGTTCAATTTCGACGACAACGCCCTGTGCCGGCACCCCGACATCGCCGCCCTCTTCGACCCGAGCGAAGAAAACCCCGCCGAACTGCAGGCCAAGGAGCACAATCTCAGCTACATCGCGCTGGACGGCAACATCGGCTGCCTGGTCAACGGCGCCGGCCTGGCCATGTCCACGATGGACATCATCAAGCTGCACGGCGGTTCGCCCGCCAACTTCCTCGACGTCGGCGGCAGCGTCACGCCCGAGGGCGCCGTCGAGGCGTTCCGCATTATCCTCGCCGACCCCAAGGTCAAAGCGGTCCTGGTCAACATCTTCGGCGGCATCGCCAAGTGCGATGTGATCGCCGACGCGCTCATCAAGGCCGCCAAGGAAGTTGGCTTCAACGTCCCGGTCGTCGTGCGGCTCGAAGGGACCAACGTCGATGTGGCCCGCAAGATGCTGGCTGAAGCCAAAGTACCCCAACTCCGTTCCGCGACCGACCTGACGGACGCGGCGAAGAAAGTGGTGGCGGCGTTATAATGCGGGTGAAGCCCGGAGGAGACGCTTGCGGCCTCGGTCTGCGACTGCCATGCTGAACTCTGACCTCGATGAGCACGCCGCTTTCGTCGCCGAGCTTGCGGGGACCGGGAGTCTCGACGACCTCATTCCGTCCCTGGCCCGTGACGTCGCGAAGATCCGTCGCATCGAAGAACTTGTCCAGACGATCCACACGAAGCACGAACTCGCTTGTGCAGACGCGAGGGAGCTCGACGGATTGGAGACGAGCAGCGTGCAACTCGTGGTAACGTCCCCGCCATACTGGACGCTGAAGCGCTACCGCGAGCATGACGCCCAACTTGGCCACTTGGCCGATTATGAGTCGTTCGTGGATGAGCTTGACCGCGTTTGGCAACACTGTTTCCGCGCTTTGGTCCCCGGCGGTCGCCTCGTGTGCGTCGTGGGCGACGTCTGCCTCTCGCGTCGACAGAACAACGGCAGGCACATGGTCGTCCCCCTGCACGCGGCCATCCAGGAGCATTGTCGCCGGATTGGCTTCGACAATCTCGCCACCATATTCTGGCACAAGATCGCCAACGCAAACTACGAAGTCCCAGGGAATAGTGCCGGCTTTCTCGGCAAACCTTACGAGCCGAACGCGGTGATTAAGAACGATGTCGAGTTCATTCTGATGCAGCGTAAACCAGGCGGATACCGGAGTCCCGATCGTATCGAACGGGTCCTCAGTGTCATCTCGGCAGAGAACCACCAGCTCTGGTTTCGGCAGATTTGGCACGACATCACCGGCGCGTCGACAAAACGCCACCCCGCACCTTACCCGCTGGAACTGGCTGAACGCCTCGTGCGTATGTTCAGTTTTGTCGGGGACACCGTCCTTGACCCCTTCATGGGAACGGGCACAACGAATCTGGCAGCGGCTCGTTGGGGTCGCAATAGCATCGGTGTCGAAGTGGACCCGGAGTACTTCCGCATGGCGCGATCCAGGTTGAATGTGCACAGTGCGCACCTGTATTTCTCCTCCGAGATCGTGGCAAAGGCATGACGAGCGACCTCTCCGTTCGGGTCAAAGATGCCGTCAGGTCCTTCTGGGCCGCCCGGGACCGCCAAGCCGAACGGCAAGGGCGCGACACTGGCGTTCGCGACGCCGGGGCGCGTGCCGCGGTGACCGGTGGCGCCCAAATGGAGGGCTTTGTAGAACTGGTCAGAGGCCTGTTGTTCGAAACCGGGCTGCCCGCCGCCTCCGTGTATACTCGTCGGAGTGTCGAACTACCCGGCTGGTTCCGCGCGGAAAAGTCGTGGGATTTGATTGTTGTGACGAGCCACCGGCTCGTCGCGTCGATCGAGTTCAAATCGCAGATCGGGCCGTCCTTCGGAAACAACTTCAACAACCGAACTGAGGAAGCGCTCGGTAGCGCGACCGATCTGTGGGCCGCCTATCGAGAGGGGGCGTTCGCTCCGTCGGCGCGGCCGTGGCTCGGGTACTTGATGCTGCTCGAAGAGGCCCCGAGTTCCGTACGCCCGGTGAAGGTCGTCGAGCCCCATTTCAACGTGTTCCCTGAGTTTCGCGGAGCGTCCTACGCGCTTCGTTACGAGCTTCTTCTCACTAAACTGCTGCGGGATCGACTTTATGACGGGACCTGCCTCGTGATGTCGAACAAGGAAACCGGTCCGACGGGCGAGTACAAGGAGCCCAATCCCGAACTCTCCTTTACTCGTTTCACAGAGTCACTCTTGGCGCGCATCGTTGCCGCCCTGAGGACTGCGGATTAGTCCGTAATCGGGCTATCGATGGAACCTACGCCGGAACTGATCAATGCCCTGTATCGCGAGGAAGTCCTTGCGGCGCGAAAGCAATCGCCCGAGCAGAAGCTGCGGCTCGGCGGGGACCTGTTCGACGAAATGTGTGAGCGGATGCGCGCCGGCATTCGGTTCCAGATCCCGGACGCCGACGAGAATCGCGTTGAGCAGATACTCCACGAGCGGCTCGAACTCGCCCGCCGGCTGGAGCAGGTCTCATGACCAGCAACGAAGCCGTCCTGCAGATGGTCGCAGCCCTGGAAGTGGCCGGCGTCCCCTACATGCTCGTGGGTTCGTATTCTTCCAACTTCTATGGGGTCGCGCGGGCCACTTACGACGCGGACTTCGTCATCCAGATCGGGCCGGACGCTCTGCGACAGTTAACCACGCAACTTGGAACGGAATTGCGGCTCGATCCGCAGATGTCGTTCGAGACGGTAACGACCACCAGTCGCTTCGTGGTCAGTGCGGTTCACTCACAGTTCAAGATCGAGCTATTTCTGCTGAGTGCTGACCCCCACGATCAAGCGCGGTTTTCGCGTCGTCGCCGGATGCCGTTTCTTGGTCGCGAGATTTGCGTGCCTTCGGCCGAGGATGTAATCATCACGAAGCTCTACTGGTCCAAGCTCGGCCAGCGCGCGAAAGACACCGACGACGTACGTAACGTCGTCGCCGTCCAGGGTGACGCGCTCGACTGGAACTACATCCACGGCTGGTGCGATCAACACGGCACCCGCGCGTTGCTGGACGATATCCGCCGATCGATTCCTCCGCCTTGAGGACCATGATGAACGGTGAGTTCCTCTGCCTGATCGAACGCTTCGCCGGCCGCCGCGTCCTGCTCGTCGGCGACTTCATGCTCGACCGCTATGTCTTCGGCGACGCCGAACGCATCAGCCCCGAAGCCCCTGTACCCGTGCTCCGCGTCATCGAACGACTCGACCGTGTCGGCGGCGCCGGGTCCGTAGCGCTCAACGTCGTCGCGCTTGGCGCGCGCGTCGTTTGCTGCGGGCTGCTCGGCGAGGACAGCTACGGCACCCGCGTGCTCAAGGCCCTCGCCGACGCCGGTTGCGACACCGCCGGCTTGATTCGCGTTAGCGACCGACCCACCATCACCAAAACGCGACTCATCGGCCTCGCGGAGCATCGCCACCGTCAGCAAATTCTCCGCGTGGACGACGAGATCATCCGCCCGCCGACACCGGCCGACGAGCAGCGACTCCTGCAAGCGTTGCTGACCGTCCTGGCAACCGTCGATGTGATCTGCCTGGAGGACTATGCCAAGGGCGTGCTCTCACCCGGCACGTGTGCGGCGATCGTCGCCGCCGCTCGGCAGCAGCACAAACCCGTCTTCGTCGATCCGGCGCGGACTTCGGATTGGGACCGCTACGCCGGCTCGACGCTGCTGACGCCGAACCGCGCGGAGTTTGAGATTGCTGTCGGACGGCCGCTCGGCCCCGCCGAGTTGGCGGCGGCCGGCGCCGAGCTGATGCAGCGGCTCGACCTGGCCGCACTGCTCGTGACGCTGGGACGCGACGGCGCCCGGCTGCTACGCCGGGACCAGCCTGGCCGGCATTTCCCGACCACGCCACGCGCGGTCTACGACAACACCGGCGCCGGCGACGCCGTGCTCGCGATGGTGGCGGTCGCTGTCGCGGCGGGTGCGACGTATGAGCAAGCCGCCGGGCTGGCGAATATCGCGGGCGGGCTCGAGGTCAGCAAGTTCGGCTGCGTGCCCATCACCGCCGACGAAGTACGCCAGGAATTGCAGCACGGCGCACGCCGCGGCCGCGGCAAGCTCAGATCCGCGGCCGAACTGAAGGGCGAACTCGACGCCCGGCGGCAGCGTGGCGAAACCGTGATCTTCACCAATGGCTGTTTCGACATTCTGCACCCCGGCCATGTCGAGCTGCTCGAACAAGCTAAGGCGCTCGGCAGTCTGCTGGTCGTCGGGCTCAACAGCGACGTCTCAGTGCGCGCACTCGGCAAGGGCGACGAGCGCCCGATCCGCCGCCAAGCCGACCGGGGCCGGTTACTGACGGCGCTGGAAGCCGTCGATTACGTGGTCCCGTTTGACGAACCCGATCCCGCACGCCTGATCGAGCAATTGGCTCCGGATGTGCTCGTCAAAGGCTCCGACTGGGCCGGGAAGACCGTTGTCGGACAGGAGTTCGTCGAGTCTCGCGGCGGGCGCGTGGTGCTCGTAGACCTCGTTGAGGGTTACAGTACGACGCACGAGTTGGAGCGTATTCGCTGTAGCGGCCGACCTCCGCGTCGGCCGTAGGGTGGGCACTGCCCACCAATCGACTGCGAGGCACCCATGCCCCGGTCCTGGCCTGACGTCTTGCGTGAACACCAGCAAGTGCTGTCCACCCTGGCCGAACAGGGCGCAGCGCTCGACCGCATCGTCGACACGCTGGTCACCTGTATTCGCAGCGGCGGGCGCGTCTACACCTGCGGCAATGGCGGCAGCGCTGCCGACGCCCAACACATCGCCGGCGAACTGCTCGGGCGGTTCAAATCCGCCCGCTCGGCGCTTCCCGTTCTCGCGCTAAACGCCGACACCGCAACCCTGACGGCGATCGCCAACGACTTCGGTTACGAGCATGTTTTCGCCCGTCAGCTCGACGGCCTGCTCCAACCCAATGACGTGGTCTGGGCCCTGAGCACGAGCGGTTCCTCCCCGAATGTCCTCGCGGCCGTGAAGGTCGCCGCCGCCCGCGGCAACGTCGTGATCGGTTTCACGGGCCAAAACGGCGACGCCTTCGCCCGGCTATGCACGCACGTCTTTCGTGTCCCGCATGGCTCGAGCGACCGCATCCAAGAGGGCCACGCGCTCGCGTACCATTACGTCTGCGAGCGCGTGGAAGCAGCCCTGCTGTAACGCCCGCGGCCCGTTCCTCGCGGCTACGTCCCGCCCGTGGTCTCCGGCGAAATATGCACAAATGCCCGGTCGATCGCCGGTAGCGACTCCACGGCGCTGCGCACCGCCTCGCTCACATCGTGCGATTGCGTCGTGGACAGCGCGCCATCGACCGCCGCGGTCAGTTCCACGTGTACAAACGTCCCCACGTAGTGCCCCCGGATGTCCGCCACAGACTGGACGTGTGGCACCGCGGCGGCGGCCGCACGCACGCGCGCGAGCAACTCGGCCTCCGGCGCCCGGCCCATCAGGTAGTCGATGTTCTCCATCCCGATCCGATGTGCGCCGTAGAGGATGTAGCCGCCGACGAGCAGCGCCGCGAGCACATCAAGCAGCGGCAACCGCAACTCCGCAAACACGACCGCGATCAGGCCTTGCAGCACCACGACCACATCGTTGCGGCAATCCACCGCCGTAGCCCGCAGGGCCGGGCTATTGAACTCTCGCCCACGCCGCCTGAAGTAGACAGTCATCCCAGTCTTGACGACGGCCGTTATGCACAGTGCCACGATTGGATACGGTCCGATGTGGTGCGGCATGTTGCGGTGCCAGAGATCGAGCACCGCGGTTTTGCAGACTTCAAAGCCCAGAATGCCCGTGAAGATCGCGACCACGAGCCCCGCAATCGGTTCGGCACGCCGATGGCCGAACGGGTGGCTCTCGTCGGGACTCTTCCAGGCCCAGCGCACGCAAAGCAGGATCACGATGGCCGAGACCACGTCGGACAGCGAATTCAGCGTCTCCGAGAAGATCGTCAGGCTATCCGACAGGTTTGTCGCGGTGGCCTTCATCGCCAGAAGGCAGAGGTTCACCGCGATCGCGACGTAAGTGGCACGTAAAGCAGCCGAACGGGGCATCACCAGCACCGTCTCAAAAGCCCGTCATCACGGCGACATGATAAACGCAGCCCGCGATGGCGGGAACCCGCCGACGTGTACCTGTGCAGAACGTGTGCACAGCCTGTCGGTAACCCATTTTCTCTCAGAATACTTGCGCTACGTGCGAGTTTATCTAGACCTTCGGCAGCAAAGGGGTTACTCGTTCGACACTGTGCGCAAGTCGCTCATAACAGGCTGTCAGACAAACGGAAGGGCCATATTTTCTTGACCATTTCCACATGTTGTGCTATATTTATTGGTGCGACGTGAAGGTCGCGAGATGCTCGGCACCCCAGGCGTATCCCGAGCGACTGCGGTAGAGCGAGGTTGGGCCGTCCAAAGAGCGTCGGCCGGTCGGCAGTAATGTGCGACGCGGCGCGAGGCGAACTCATAACCCGGACGGAACTTCGCTCGAACGCACGGGTGCGTGCCGGTGCCAGAACCCTGCAAGGGTTGTTCCGCTCCGCCGTCCGGCTTGCCGGGCGACTGGGCGGGGCCAAGCAGAGGCTGATCGACACTCCGAGGCGCCGGTGCTGTCTGCCTTCGGGCGGACGGTGCAAAGCGCGTGGGAGGAGTCCGGGTGAAACCCCGGCCAGGCTTCTGCCGGCAGACCCTAAGAGGGTGAAGCCCAAGGGAGCAGCCAGTGACGGGCGCGCCAAACCCGCGTCGGTCGCCAGGGACTCCCGGAAGGGTCAAAGCCCAGAAACCGCGGCCCGTTGGGCCGGCCCTCCGCTTCGGCGGCGGGATTACCGACGGGATAAACGGTACGTGGGTCCTTCCGCCCCGAAAGGCGGCGGATACCTTCCGAGAGGAGAAAGCTCCGCAGGGTAAATCCCAAGAGCGCCGCCGGTGTGAAACAAAACCGGCACGGGCTCGGAAGGCGTAAGCCGCCGAGAGGGTAACCAAACCCTGTGGGCGGACCGTAGCGGGAACAGGCAGTTCCCGTGGCAGTGGACTTCCGATCCCTCAAGTGCTGAAGGGACGCAAAGCCCATGAGAGGCGTTCGTCGGCTCCGGCCGGCGGACTAGGTTACGCTGGGCAAGACTCTGGAGGAAGGCGAAACTCGCAGAGAGTGTGCATCGGCTACTAAACTGGCCGACGCGGCCCGTTGTGAGAAAAACCGCAAAGCCGAGGAAACGGCCAACGGCATAGCGGGATCGGAGAACCAATAAGACCGGTACTCCGACGGGCTCAGAACTCTGCACGAGCAGCCAATTCCAAGAGAGGACGCCGGTGCGGCGGAAACGCCTGCCGGCGAGCAGCGCAGCCGAAGACTCTGAAGGGCACGACGAGCATTCCCAACCTTCGCGTCGCTTTTTTCATGCGCCGGCGCAGGGTGGAGTGGGCGTCTCGCCCGCAGTTTAGCGTCGGCCCCATGAGGGTGGTGCCGGCGTTCGCCGGCAGTGCAGCGTCGGCCCCATGAGGGTGGTGTCGGCGTCTCGCCGGCAGTGCAGCGTCGGCCCCATGAGGGTGGTGCCGGCGTCTCGCCGGAAGTGTAGCGTCGGCCCCATGAGGGTGGTGCCGGCGTCTCGCCGGCAGTGTAGCGTCGGCCCCATGAGATGTTCTCTGGTTTCGCAAGGTCGGTTTTCTCGATTTTATTGACACGCTGTCGCGCTCCTGGGTTTGGGTTCAGGTCGGGGTCGCAGCGGGTGC
>JAGVEP010000335.1 GCA_020058145.1 Phycisphaerae bacterium
AGCAGCAGGAGGCGGCGGTCGTCGCCGCGCGCCAGTTCCGCGAGCAGCGCGGCGCGGCACTGGCGCGTTTTCCCCGTTCCCGCGCGGCCGAGCACAAAGCGGACCGGCATGACTAATCTTTTTCGTACTTCTTGAGCCGCTTCTTGTAGTCGTCGCGCTCGTGCTTGTACTTGTCGGCTTTGTCCTTCAGCCGAGCGTTGTCGCGTTCGACGTGTTGGAGGTTGGCGTAGGCCTGGTCCAACTCCCGCTGAGCCTCTTCCAGGGTTGCCGGGTGCGGCACCTGGCTGCTGTCCACCGGCTCGGGCCGGCCGCCGACGTTGACCTCGATGCGCTCGGGTGCCGTCACGCAACCGCCCGCGAGCAGCAGTCCGCTGACCATGAGGAGCACCAACCCGCCTGTACGCATGAGCAATCCTCCAAGTGTGCCGTCACACGCCGACGGGTATCATCCCGCCGCGGGACACGCTTGCCAACCACCGCCGCGCCGAATTACAACGCAGCCGTGGAAAACCGCGTCATCGTCATCACCGGTTGCACGGCGGTGGGCAAAGGGGCGCTGGCCCGCGCGCTGGCCGCGACGCTCGGTGCGGAAATCGTCAGTGCCGATTCGATGAAGGTCTATCGCGGCATGGACATTGGCACGGCGAAGCCCTCGCCCGAGGTTCGGGCCACGCTGCCGCACCACCTGATCGACGTGGCCGACCCCTGCGAGCCATTCAACGCCGCCCGGTTCGTCGAGCTGGCGGACCACGCGGTAACCGCGATTCACGCCCGTGGACGGCCGGTCGTCGCGGTCGGCGGGACGATGCTGTACTTGAAATGCTGGTATGCCGGGTTGTTCGCCGGCCCGTCTGCGGACCCGAGTGTCAGGGCCGAAATCCGTCGCCGGGTGGCGGACGAGGGGCTGGACGCCCTGCACGCCGAACTCGCCCGCATCGACCCGGCCGCCGCGGCACGCATCCACCGCCATGATCTGCGGCGAATAGAACGGGCGCTCGAGGTGTACCGTGCGACCGGTCGCCCCATTGGTGAGCTACAGCAGCAATGGGACCGCGCCGAGCTACGGCGCCCGGATTGGCGTTGGCGGCTCATCGGAGTGCAGCGTGACCGCGAAAACCTGAACCGCCGGATCAATGCGCGGGTCAAGCGCATGCTGGCAGGGGGGTTGGTGGACGAGGCGCGACGCATCTGGTCCGATCCGCGGGGCGTGGGGCCGCAAGCGTCCCAGGCGGTCGGGTATGCGGAGCTATTCGCGCACTTCGAGGGGCGGCTGACACTGGACGACGCGCTCGAGCAAACCAAGATTCACTCGCGACGGCTGGCCAAGCACCAGCGCACCTGGCTGAAGCGCATGGCGGACGTGAACTGGTTGGATGCGGGCGACGCCGAGGATGGAGCCGAGCTATTGCCGCGTACGCTGGAAGTGCTGGGATAAGGCCGCCGCTTTCGTCCTTAGCCCTTGGCAGTCCGGCGAAACACCGCCACGATGTCCTCGACCGGCACCACGAACAGCCGATTATCACCTTCGAAATCGACGGGAACTGCGTTTTTCGGGTTGAACAGCACTTTGTCGTACTGCACGATCGGATAGTTCTCGTCCCGCTCGATCTGCGCCGACACCGCCACCACCCGGCCGGTGATGGTCGGGATTTCGATGTTGCCAGGGAGCTGGATGCCGCCCTTGGTCGTCTTTTTGTCTTCGTCCTTACGAATGAGGACCCGTTTGCCGATCGGCTCGACGGTCTCCAACTGCTGCTTACTGCTCGTCTCGGCCATGGCGGTCCTCTCCGCGACGCGATCGCAGGGCGTATACTACGTCGGCGTCCGCAGGCCGGGAAGTCTAGCCTCCCGCCGGAGAATCGCGCGTGAACCCACAGAATTTGCGCCTGCTCTTGGAACAGCTTGCGGCCGGACAGACGACCGTGGATACCGCCCTGCACCGGCTGGAGACGCTGCCGTTCGAGGCGCTGGATTTTGCGTGCGTAGATCATCACCGGGAGTTGCGCTGCGGATTCCCCGAAGTGATTTTTGGGCAGGGCAAGACGCCGGGGCAAATCCTCACGCTTTTTGAGAAGCTGGCGGCCGCCGGGGCAAACGTCCTGGCGACGCGCGTCAGTGCCGACGCCGCGGAGGGCGTAGTTTCGCGGTTCCCCGGGGCGAGCTACCACGAGCTCGCCCGGGCGCTGACGCTGCGCCAGAATCCGGCGCCGGCCGGCAGCGGGCTGGTGGCAGTAGTTTGTGCAGGCACCGCGGACATGCCCGTCGCGGAGGAGGCACGCCTTACGATCGAGATGATGGATCAGCCGCTGCGGACCATTTACGACGTGGGGGTGGCGGGTCTGCACCGCCTGCTGGCCCGGTCCGCCGAACTGCGTCAGGCCCGGGTGATCGTGGTCGTCGCGGGGATGGAGGGCGCCCTGCCGAGCGTCGTCGGCGGCCTGGTGAAGGCGCCCGTGATCGCGGTTCCGACCAGTGTTGGCTATGGTGCCAGCTTCCACGGCCTCGCGGCGCTCCTGGCCATGCTGAATAGCTGCGCGGCGGGCGTGTCCGTCGTGAATATCGACAACGGCTTTGGTGCCGGGTACCAGGCGGCGTTGATCAACCAGGCGGGACAATCGCAAACTCAGGGATAGCTTGATTCGTGTGAGAAGAAGATGCCGACGGTGCGTCCGGCGCGTGCAATCGCGCCGTGCCTCGGATACCATCCTGGCTGAGTCCCAAGTGTGCATCCGAAGCACCAACGAGGCGGCATGGCACGGAAGCGGACGGACCAGAAGAGCGTAGCACCCGCAAGCGCCGAGCCCAAGCAGGGGTACATCACCGACTTCATCAGCGGCGTCCAGGTCCGCGCCACGGCGGAAGAAGTCGAGGCCGTTCAGGTCTTCGCGCGGCGCCTCGTCGAGGACTACGGGTACACCAAGGCTCAAATCCAGACCCGCCCGCAGCACCACGTCCGCAAGCGCCCGTCCGACGAGGACAAATCCTACCCGATCGACATCGCCGTCTTTAGCTCGGCCAAGAAGACCGAGGATGAGCTGTTCATGGTGGTGGAGTGCAAGAAGAAGGAGCGCAAGGACGGCGAGCACCAACTGCGCCTTTACATGGACATGTCCGCCGCCGAGGTGGGCGTGTGGTTCAACGGCGACGAGCACCTGTACCTGCGCAAGGTCCACCACAAGGACGGCCGTCGGACTTACGAGGTCCTGCCCAACATTCCGCGTAAGGGGCAACGGATCGAGGACATCGGCCTCTATAAGCGGAAGGACCTCAACAAACCGTCCAACCTCAAGGCCGTGTTCCGCGACCTCCGGAACCACTTGGCTGGTATGACCACGGGGATCACGCGCGACGAAGCGCTGGCCCAGGAAATCATCAACCTGCTGTTCTGCAAGATTCATGACGAGCAAGAGCGTGCCCCCGATGACACCGTATTGTTCCGGGCCGGAACGGGCGAACCGGCCAGGGACATTCAGAAACGGATCAACGATCTGTTCACCACCGTCAAAGGCTTGAGCTTCGGCGATGTGTTCGACAAAACCGACACGATCAAACTTGACCCTGAGAGCATCCGGTACGTTGTCGGCGAACTCCAGAATTACTGCGTCACAGACGCCGACCGCGACGCGATCGGTGACGCCTTCGAGGTCTTCATCGGCCCTGCCCTGCGCGGCTCGGAAGGCCAGTTCTTCACACCGCGCAACGTCATTGACATGATGGTCAAGATCGTCGATCCGCAGCCCGGAGAAATGATCATCGACCCAGCCTGCGGCTCCGGCGGGTTCCTGATCTCAGCTCTGGCGCACGTCTGGCGGCAGGTCGAGCAGGAAGGGAAACACAAGAAATGGACTGAGCGCCAGCTTGCCAATCGGCTGCGCGATGTCTCAACGCGCTGTTTCCGCGGCATCGACAAGGACGCGTTTCTCGCCAAAGTCTGCAAGGCGTACATGGCACTTGTGGGCGACGGGCGCGGCGGGGTCTTCTGCGCCAACAGCCTGGAACCGTTCACGGGCTGGCCCGACGCAATGCAGCAGAAGGTCGAACCGGGCACTTTCGACGTGCTCCTGACCAACCCACCCTTTGGCAAGAAAATTGTCGTCAAGAGCGAGAAAATCCTGTCGCAGTTCGACTTGGCCCACAAGTGGAATTACCGCAAAGCTGACAAGTGCTGGGAGCGCACTGGCTCGCTTCGCGACAAACTCCCGCCTCAGGTTGTGTTCCTGGAGCGATGTCTCCAACTGTTGCGGCCCGGCGGACGTCTCGGAATCGTGCTTCCCGAAAGCACCTTCGGCAACCCGTCGCATCAGTACATCGTGCAGTGGCTGCTGGAGCGGGTGCAGGTCACGGCCATTGCGAGCATGCCCGAGGCCCTATTCAAGACTAGTGGCAAGGGCGGCACACATACTAAGGTGTGCATCCTGGTCGGAATCAAGCGCGCCCCCGAAGCCCGCCACAGCATTTTCATGGGCGAAGCGAGGTGGTGTGGGCACGACTCCCGTGGCAACCCAACTTACCGTAGATCGGGTACCGGAAAACTTCAACTCCTGGACGAGGTCCCGGAGGTCGGCGAGCGGTACGCCGCCTGGAGTGCCGCCCCGGTATCGTTCGTGCCAGATCACCGCGGCTTCGTCCTGCCCAGCGACGCTATTGCCCACCGCATCCTCGTGCCGCGGTACTACAACCCGGAGATTAAGGCCGAGATGGCCCGCCTGAGCAGCGAGTATCGCTTCGTCACGATCGGTGACCTCGTCAAGCAGCGCGCAATATCGATCGAGACCGGGATCGAGATCGGCAAGATGGCGTACGGAACCGGGAGAATCCCGTTCATCCGCAGTTCGGACATTTCCAACTGGGAGATCAAGTCCGATTTCAAACACGGGGTGAGCCAAGCTATTTATGACAGTCAGAAAGACAACGTTGACGTGCAGCCCGGCGACATTCTGATGGTGAAGGACGGGACGTACCTGATCGGGACGTGCGCCATGGTAACATCTTTCGACCTCCCTATGCTGTTCCAGAGCCACCTGTACCGGTTGCGCGTGCTCACCCATGACGTGATCGACCCGTGGCTGCTCTTCACGCTTCTCAACACCCCTATCGTACGCCTCCAGGTGCGCGCCAAGCAGTTCACCCAGGACATCATCGATACACTCGGCAAACGCATCCTGGAAATCGCAATCCCGATCCCCAGGAACCAAGCCAAGGCCACCCAAGTCGCCCAGGATTGCAAACGCATCATCGAGACCCGCATTCAACTCCGGGCGCAGGCCGTATCTCTGGTCGGTTCGATCGGCGCGGTCGCCGTTCAGGCCGACGTCGATGACCTTGCCTGAGCGACGGACCGAGTTTGGCGACCGCACGAAGGAAACCGCGCCCCGAGTATCGGCTTCCGGCTTAACCAGTTATCGTACCCCTCATGCCACCTGAAAATGCACTGCCACGCGTGGTGGAGGACGTGCCAGAGTTCCCGACCCGCCCGGCCGCCATGCACAAAGGTGCCGCCGGCAAGGTCGCCATCATCGCCGGCAGCCGGGGCATGAGCGGGGCGGCCATTCTCGCCGGGCTGGGGGCGCTACGCGGCGGGGCGGGGCTCGTGCGCGTTTACTGTCCGGAATCGGTCCAGCCGATCATCGCAGCGAGTGAGCCCTGCCTCATGACCTTGCCGCTGCCGGAGGACGACGCGGGTCGGATCGCCGGCGGCGGGGTCTTCGCGAAGCTGGATTTGGAGTGGCCGACGGTCGTGGCAGTGGGGCCCGGCGTTGGACTGAGCCCGGAACTCGGCAAGCTGATTGCGGACGTGCTCCGCGCTTTTTCCGGTCCCACAGTGGTCGACGCGGACGGTCTCAACAACCTCGCAGCGCTCGGGCCGCAGGCTTGGGTCGCACGGGCTGCGCGTCCGACGGTCGTTACGCCACACCCAGGCGAGATGGCCCGGCTGCGACAGGGGGCCGAATTGCCGCCGCTCGCCGGCGACGATGACGAGACACGCTTGCGCATCGCGCACGAGTATGCCTGCCTCGCCCAGTGCGTGGTCGTGCTCAAAGGTCACCGGACAGTCGTCTGCACTCCAGCCGAGGCATACATCAACGCGACGGGCAACCCTGGCATGGCCACCGGCGGCATGGGCGACGTGCTCACCGGCCTGCTCGCGGCTTTGCTCGCACAGGGCCTCTCCGCTTTCGACGCGGCCCGGCTCGGCGTTTATGCCCACGGCCTGGCGGCGGACTTCTGCCAAAAGGAGATCGCACCGGTCGGCTATCTGGCCCGCGAAGTCGCCGACCTGCTCCCCGCCGCCCTCACGCACGCCGCCCGTCCCCGCGTCGGTTTCCGGCAGTCCCTTTAACCGCAAAGACGCAAAGAGCGCAGAGGCCGCAGAGAAAGGCCCCTAAATACAAACTCCTCTCGGCGTTCTCTGCGCTCTTTGCGCCTCTGCGGTTCAGACAAACGTCGGCGGCTGGGTGGCGCGCACGCCTAGCTCGAAGTTCGACGCCAACGTTCGGCGGCAATAGGCCACCGACCCGGCGAGAAACAGCGGCTCGCCATTGGGTTTGAGCACCAGTGTCTCGACCCATGTGCCGGTGGCTACGTTGACCGAAACCTGGAGCGACATTCCGGTGCGCGAGATCTCGAGGGTCTCGCCGACCACCGTCCGGACTTCTCCGGTCAGCGGATCAACCAGCCGAACGCGGCACGGCACGCGATATGGGACACGCGGTTGAGCCGCAGCACGGCGCAGCGGCTCGGGGGCGATGGGCATGGCGGACGCGCTGGCTGCTGCTGCGACTGAGACGGGGGATTTCATGACCTGCTCCGCCGGCTTGGTGCGACTGCGGTGCTCGCACGCCGTCGCTGCTGTCTGTATCGGTCAGCGACTCCCCTACGGATTAGTTGCGGCGCGCGCGAGATCGTTTTGTGGAAGAGACGAACCGGGTGACGACCGATCACGCGAAGGTTGATCGGCCTATGCCTTCTCGTTCCCCGCTGCCCCTGGTCCGGCTTTCAGTACTTCGACCTCGGTCAACGAATCGACGTTCAGAACCGAGACTTCCCCGTCGTCCTTGACCATTCTGATCCGCCGGAGCCAGAACTTATCGTCCTTGGCGTGCGCGTACCAACTCCCCGTCTTTCCGACCTCGACGGCTTGGACAACGCCTTCCACCACGGTCTGCCAGTCGCCAGCGCGACGGTCGATCGTCTGCCGGACGCGTACCCGCTGTCCCGGCTTAAGCGTTTCAATGGTCATCGGCATCCTCCGTGCGTTGTTGCCTCGTTGCCTTGTCCACCGGCGAGACGCACGCCGTCGGACTCGGAGGTCCGACGCTACTCGCCACCGGCGAGACGCACGCCGTCGGACTCGGAGGTCCGACGCTACTCGCTACCGGCGAGACGCCGATGCTCCCCCGTTGCCTCGTTGCCTCGTTGCCTCGTTGCCTCGTTGCCTTTCTTAAAGCACCACTCGCCGATTGTAGACCCACCATTCGAACAGGACCAGCACAAGGGCCGCCCCGACGAACCACCGCCACACCTCGGGCGTCGCGGTCTGGATCGCGGCCAGCTCCCGGACCACCACGTTCGTTCCGATCTTCAGCGGTGCCGACGGCGGGGCGATATCGCTTTCCCATTCGTCTTCCAGATTGACGGCGAACCGGTCGCGGCCCGGCACCCCCCCCTCTGTCCGATAAACCCCGACCCGGTCCGTGCCCCCGAAGTAGGCTTGGCCCGCAACGTCCGCGGTCAGCGTCACGGCGCTCCTGTTCGGACGGAACAGCTTGATCTCGCGCGCGTCGGGTGACACGGGGATGCGGAGCGTGTCGCCAGGCCGCACCGGCCCGCGGTCCGTGTCGGAATCGCCGCCGCCAAGGTAGCGAATCGCGTTGTAGACAAACACGGGGAAGCTCAGCTTGCTCACCCAGGTGCTCCGTTCCACGGCAAAAGTCAGCACTAGGTATTGCCGGCTCCCCGCGGCGTAGCGGAAAAGCACCGGCCCCTGCGGCCCCTCCACCAGCACCTCAGCCTCCCGCGGCAGCTTCACCGTCTCGCTCTCGCCGACGTAAACATAGTCGAGCGCCACGTGCCGCAGCACCGGGTGCGTCTCGTTCCACCAGATCAGGGCATGATTCTCCAGCTTCGCTCCAACCTCGACGCCCGCCAACGGCGGTATCGCGCCTAGAAAGATGAAGCTCCCGCCCGGCAGTTTCTTTGGGACGTACTTGTCGAAAATCACGACATCGAACGCGGACTGCCCTTCGCTCTCGAATGGGCCGCCCACACCGGCCTCAAAGTCCTGCGGCGTCACGAACGGGTATTCCTGGAGCGGCAGGCCCCGAATCACGCTGTCCAGGAACGGGTAGCGGCCATCCGTGACCACCAACACACGCTGTCGGCGCGGCGGCGGGACGACCGCAAACGCTGAATTATCCGCCATGAGGGCGTCCGACCTCGATAGCCGCGCCTCAACGACTGCGGCCTTGTCCAGCACCAACGGCGGCAGTGCGAGCGACCGCGAACTG
>JAGVEP010000003.1 GCA_020058145.1 Phycisphaerae bacterium
GACGCGCTGGCGGTGCTCAAGAGGACCGCGGACAACCTGCCACCCGCCCCGGCCGCCGCCTTCCGCCGGGCGTTTGAGGTCTGGAATGAACTGGCCGTGGTGGCCAGATAGAGAGTACACTGGCGTTTGGAGCGTAACCAGGAGCGAGCCATGTTCTCGAATCTCGTGCGCGTGCTGTCAACATGCGCGTCACACATCGGAACGGGGTTGTTCCTGCTGATGCTCTGGGGTTGTGGGTGTCAGTCAAACTGCGTGCTAGGCATACTGGGCGATTGCAACGACCCACCCCCACCGCCGGACGTTGACGTGACCGACGAGGAAACACCGGAGGAAACCCCGCAGACAGAAGTTGACACAACCGGCGATGGGACACCGGAGGAGACCCCACAGACAGAAGATCAACCGTCCATTGAGGTCGTCCAAATTGAGGACACCAGTTCTCCATTGGCGGCGACGATCACGTCGGACGCGGACGAGACCGTCTTCGTTCTGGCCGAGAAAGATGGAAGCGGGAGACCCACCGCCGTGACCGGCGTCGGGGTAGCATCGTCCAGCGGAACAACCACGACGATACTGTTTGGGGAGGACGGGCTTCCCGAAAGTATCGTTGCCGATTCCGGCATCGTAGTCATCCTTAGCAATTACACGCTTGACACCGTTGAGATGGCGCAGTATGGGCCTGGTATAGCAGCCCAGCGTCAGGTGGCCCGTCTCGATTCTGCAAAACTCGCAATCCTTCGATCCTACGCGCAAGCTAGACTTACCATTCCTTCTGAGAATTCGCGACAACTGGGAAAGAGCTACGTATCAGCCGCGTCTGGTAGCGGGCTACCCCTGACGCTTGAGCAAATGTTCGGGATTGCCAGTGTCTCGACGGGCATATTCTTCTGCCTGGGCGGCATCCTTGGCGCCCTGCCTACGGGAGGGTTGTCTCTCGCTCTGGGATGTAGCGCAACCGTGCTTTCGGCATTGTCGCTCTTCACTGGGAATGAAGCTGCCGCCGGCGCTAGCGTCGGCATGAAGATTGCGGGGTGTAGTCGTATCACTTCGGGTGCCTGTGCCTCCGCAGCGGTGTCACTGGCGACGCGCGCTGTGACGCAAGCCTTGGAGGCTCGAGCCGCTGCGCCGTTGCTCCAATGGCACCCGCTGGGCAGTGGGATTTGGGGAAGTGTATACGCCCTCAGCGTCTACAACGGCGAACTGATCGCGGGAGGCGATTTCACCCGCGCGGGCGGACGGCAAGCGGACCGGGTCGCGAGTTGGGATGGCGCAGATTGGGCGGACGTGGGTGGCGGGACAGGGCGATTGGGGTGCTGCGAGAACGCTACCCCGGACGTGCTCGCGTTGACCGTCTACAACGACGAGCTGACCGCGGGGGGCGGCTTCACCAAGGCGGGCGGGGGTGGCGCGAACCGGGTCGCGAGCTGGAATGGCGCAAACTGGTCGTCTCTGGGCAGCGGAATGGAAGCGGCATACTACGGGAGCCCGTACGTGTACGCCCTGACCGTTTACGACGGCGAGTTGATCGCGGGTGGCTATTTCACCGAGGCCGGCGGCGTGAGCGCCAGCTACATCGCGAAATGGGACGGCGCGAGCTGGACACCGCTCGGGACGCAGATCGGAGGGCCGCAGTACCCGGACGTGTACGCCCTCGCAGTTTACAATGACGAGCTGATAGCGGGGGGCGATTTCGGTACCGTAGACGGTATGACAGCACGGAACATTGCGAAATGGAACGGCACGAGTTGGGCGGCGCTTGGCGCCGGGATTGGCTACGGCTTCGACAAGGTATATGCAATGGCCGTTTATAACAATGACTTGATCGTGGGGGGCGACTTCACCGCGGCCGGCGGCGTCCGCGCGGACAACATCGCGAAGTGGGATGGCGCAGACTGGACACCGCTGGGCAGCGGAACGGACGGTCGGGTGCGCGCCCTGACCGTTCACAACGGCGAACTAATTGCGGGGGGCGAATTCACCACGGCGGGCGGGGCGAGCGCCAATAACATCGCAAAATGGGACGGTGCAAACTGGGCGCCGCTGGGCGGCGGAACCACGGGCGTGGTGACCGCGCTGTCCGTTTACGACGGCGACCTGATTGCGGGGGGCGTTTTTTGGCGCGCAGAACATGTCACCGCGAACGGTATTGCCAGATGGGGGCCCGCTGCGAGCGGACAGAATCAGCCGCCGATCGCCAGTGACTGGTCGGACACGCTCACGTTCAATACGCCAAAGGTGATCACGCTCCGTGCGACGGACCCCGACGCTGGCCCTCAGCCGCTCAGCTATACGATCGTCTCGCAACCCAGCCACGGCGCGCTTACCGGCACGCCGCCGAACGTTACGTACACGCCCAGCACCGCCTACAGCGGCGCGGACAGCTTTACGTTCAAAGCTAATGACGGCGCTGCGGACTCTAACGTCGCCACCGTTTCCATCACCGTGCAGCCAGGCGGCGGTGGTGGCGGCGGCGGTGGTGGTGGTGGTGGTGGTGGCGGGGGCGGGGGTGGCGGCAACGAAATCGGCGTTGACTCGTTCACGTTCGACGTCTGGGATCAGCGATCGATGTCGCCCACCGGGAGCCAGGTCTTCATGAACGTGTACATCACGGGGCAATACGCTGGCTCGCGAGTTGGCGGAGAACGGTTCAAGATCGAGGCCCTTGATCCCAATGTCGGGTTCTGGTCTTCCAGTCAGAAATCAGACTGGATCGACGCGTGCAGCTCGGGCAGCGGCACGGTCACCGTCAATGCCTGCCAAGCCGGGGACGATTACTACGAGCTAGTGGTCGTGTTCGCAGATGCCGGGGTCGACGAAGATCGGCCATTACGAGTCAGAATCAAGCTCGTTGTTTCTGGAGAGCTCGAGTCAGAGTGGCAGACATTCGAAAAGGTGGTACAGAGGGAATAGACGGCCGAGTGCCGCGTATGTAGCCTAGCAGTCTGCCGACGACTACAACGGCGGTTGCACGGGCGACGGCTTCGTGGACTTCGCCGACATCAACCCGTTCGTCCTGGCGCTAACTGATCATGATGCGTATGTCGCAGAATACCCGTGCTGCGACTACTACAACGGCGACTGCACCGGCAACGGCTTCGTCGACTTCGGCGATATCAACTCGTTCGTCGCTCTGTTGAGCGGCGGCGGTTGATCGGCGATTGATGGACCGAAACGCGAGCGGGCGGCACCGGGCGATGCGCTCGGTGCCGCCCGGTGCAATGGTGGGCGGTGCCGAATGGACGGCCGACAGGGGCGTCGGCCGCTACCACTCTCGTAATGGTGGGCGGTGCCCACCCTACACGCTGCGCGCCGCCCGATAAGCGCCGCGGCACAGAACGCGC
>JAGVEP010000177.1 GCA_020058145.1 Phycisphaerae bacterium
CGCGTAGAGTGCCTGACACTCCTAATAAGTACAATATAACACGCCTTGGCTGGCTGTCAACTGCTCCGACCGAAAAAAACGGGGCGCTATCGGCGTGGGGTAGGGAGGGTGCCGCCGGTTACTTCGCGCTGAGCAACGCGAGGAAAGCGTTGATGTCGTCAAAATCGACCGTGCCCGTGCCGTCGGCGTCGGCGTTGATCCACGGACAGCCGGGATAAGCCGCGCGGTAGCCCTGTTGATCGCTGAGCGCGAGCACGAATGGGTCGATGTCGTCGTAGTTGACGACGCCGTCGCAATTCAGATCGCCGGGCACTTTGCGCTGCAAGTCCAGGTAGTCGGCCAACGTGCGGACGGTGACCTCCGTGGCCGCGATGGCATCTTCGAGTGTCACCAAGCCGCCGACGTGGATGTGCCCCGCGGCGATGTTGTACAGAGGATCGCTCGGATAGACGTGCAGGTCGTGATACCACATGCCATGGTAGGCGATGTATTCGCACAGGAATGCCCCGGCGTCGCCGACCTGGTGATACACCGGGACGACATTCAGCCCCGCGTCCGCGACCGCGTTTACGATCTCCCACGCCGGCAGCGAGCAATAGCGCATGTACCCAGCCGGCATATTGGCATCGGGCGGTGCCGGCGTCGGCCGCAGCGGCACCAGGTAGTCCTCGTACCACTGGCCGTAGGACAGATTGCGGGCCCGCGATTCGATCTGCCACTTGGTGTCTTGCAAGGCACGGCCGAAGGTGATGATCGCGAGCGGCTCAAGCTGTACGGTGTACGGCCAGAAGTCCGCGGACGTGTCCTGGTAATCGACCTCGAAGTCACCCTCGCCCTGGCCAAGGCCATTGGGGAACTCGGGAAAGAAGGCATAGACGTTGTACCCGCGGCCATCCCAGTTCTCGCCCACCCAGCCGTCTGGATTCTGTGTGGCGCTGGGGTTGAATTGTCGCAGCATTTCGTTCGTCGGCGGCCAATAACCCGTGAGCATGACGTTGGGCAGGCCATTGTCCGTACGTGGCAGCGCTAACGCGCCGCGCTCGGCGGGGACCGGGTAGACTTTCGCATACGACGGCAAGGGTGTGCCGGCAGGCTCGGGACGCATCTGGGCCGCCGCTCCGGCGATCAGAAAATACGGGACGAGCAGCGCAGCGCCCCGCAGTCGCCAGGTGGAACGAGCATTCCTCTGCATGGCTGTGTATCTCACGTCGTTATCGGAGCCGCTGGCACAAATGAACACGTATATCATAGCCTCCAAAAACGCAGAACCCAAGCGGAGACGACGGACAAAAACGTGTAGCGCCCGCCCCCCGGTGGCGGACGCAGGCGGGCGTGTGGCCTCCTGCGTCGGACTCGGAGGTCCGACGCTACGGCAGAACTGAAAGGTTGTCCGACGCTACGGCAGAACTGAAAGGTCGTCCGCCGCTATCCCCGACCCCGCAGATGCACGGTGCCGGAGCCGGTTATCGGGCGAAAGCCGGCGCGGTGTGTGGGGTGATAATCGTCTTGCACGTTCCTCCGAAGCGCGCGTCCAGCCGGCTTTTTCTCTGCCATGTTCGGGCTAATCGCGTATGTCCCGTTTGTGGTCGATGTCGTAGATGGAACTCGGTTGTGACCAGGCGGAATGCGGTGGCGCGCCGCCGCAGAAAAAGCCGTAGGGTGGGCATTGCCCACCAACCGCGGCGTGACGGGAACATGCTTGGTGGGCGGTGCCCACCCTACACAGTTGAGACCGACATGGCAGCAGCCGACCCGAACAGCCCGATTCGCGCCGACCGGCGCTGGGAAGCCGCTGCGGCCGATACAGGCCGCGACGGCAGCGCCCAACGACACCACGCAGCACAACTGGCGCATGCACAGAAGTTGGAGGCGATCGGCCAGCTCGCGGCGGGTATCGCGCACGAGATCAACACTCCGACGCAGTTCGTCGGCGACAACACGCGGTTTTTGCAGGATGCCTTTCGTGACTTGCTGGTTCTTCTGGAGCGCTACGCCGGGTTGCTGGACGCCGCGCGGTGCGGCACCGTCACGCCCGCACAGGTCGGGGAGGTTGAAGCGGCCCTGAAGACGGCCGATTTGGACTATCTGAGCGCGGAGATTCCGCTGGCGATCCAACAATCGCTGGAGGGGATTCAACGCGTCACCTCGATCGTGCGGGCCATGAAGGAGTTTGCTCATCCGGACACCGGCGAGTTCAAGCCGCTCGACCTGAACTCAGCGGTCGAGAACACCCTCACGGTCGCGCGGAACGAGTGGAAGTACGTGGCGGAGGTCGTCACCGACCTGGAACCCAACCTGCCGCTGGTTCCGTGCCTGCCCGGGGAAATCAACCAGGTGCTGCTGAACATCCTCATCAACGCCGCTCATGCGATCGCGGACGCGATTGGCGACCAGGCGGGCGACAAGGGCAAGATCACCATTCGCACGCGGCGCGCTGGAGCCTGGGTGGAAATCCGCATCGGCGACACGGGCAGCGGCATACCCGAGTCGATCCGCACCCGCGTTTTCGATCCGTTTTTTACGACCAAGGGCGTGGGCAAGGGCACCGGACAGGGGTTGGCCATTGCCCACGCGGTCGTGGTCAAGAAGCACCACGGGACCATCACCTTCGAGTCGGAGGTCGGGCGCGGCACGACCTTCATCGTTCGCCTTCCGCTCGACGGTCCGCGCGCGGAAGCAGGAGCAGCCGGTGAAGAACCAGCGCGTTCTGCTTGTTGACGACGAGCCCAGCATCCTCCAGGCGCTTACGCGCGTCCTGCGGCTGACGCGCGAGCCCTGGGACGTGCACGTAGCGCCGGCTGCGGCCCCGGCGCTGGAGGCCCTCCAAACGCAGGATTTCGACCTACTGGTTTCCGATGTGCACATGCCCGGAAAGGACGGTCTGCAACTGCTCGGCGAGGTGCGCGCGCTGGAACGTACGCGCGATCTGCCGGTCATCATTCTGACCGGCGCACACGACCCCGACCTGAAGCGCCGCGCCCTCGACCTCGGCGCCACCGATCTGCTCAATAAACCGGTGGACCCCGATGAGCTGACGGCCCGCATTCGCAGCGCGCTGCGGCTGAAGACCTATCAGGACGAGTTGAAGGCCCAGAACGTGGTCCTGGAGCGGAAAGTCTCCGAGCGCACCGCCGAGCTGGCCGACTCGCGTATGAATATCATCTGGCAGCTTGGCAAGGCGGCCGAGTTCCGCGACGAGGATACCGGTCATCACGTTGTGCGTGTCGGCTGCTACGCGCGCGTCATCGCCGAGCAGTTGGGCTTGCCCGCCGCCCTGGTCGAGCAGGTTTTTCTGACGGCGCCGCTGCACGACATTGGCAAGATCGGCATCCCCGACCACATTTTGTTCAAGCGTGGTGCGTTATCGCCGGGCGAGTGGGTAGTGATGAAGCGACACTGCGAGATCGGCGCCCAGATTCTTCGCCAGCGGTCGCCGCTCATGGCCGGAGGCGGACCCGGGCGTGCCGCACGCTCCCCCACTGCGGAGTGTGCGCCGAACCCGCTGTTCGAGACCGGAGCGAAGATCGCGCTGTGTCACCATGAACGCTGGGACGGCCGCGGTTATCCGGGCGGCTTGCGGGGTGCGGAGATTCCGATCGAAGCCCGCGTCGTGGCCGTGGCCGACGTGTACGACGCTTTGCTGTCCGAACGGCCGTATCGCGCGGCGTTTCCCGAGGAAGCTGTGTTGCGCACCATCGATGCCGGCGTTGGCGGGCACTTTGATGCGCGCGTTCACGCAGCCTTCCGCGCTGCTTTGCCGGACATTCAGGAAATTCGTGCGGAGTTTGCGGACACTCAGAACCGCGTCCCGGCCCTGGTGTAAGCGTCGGCCCGGTCGCAAGCATGGTCCAAGATGTAGCCGATGAAACGCATTCTCTTTGTTGACGACGAGCCGAGCGTGCTCCAGGGCTTGCAGCGCATGCTGCGCGGGCAGCGCCAGGAGTGGGAGATGGAGTTCGCGCCGAACGGCGAGGCCGCGCTCCGACTTCTGGAGCAGCACCCGGTCGATGTGGTCGTCTCGGATATGCGCATGCCCGGCATGGACGGTGCCAAGCTCCTCTCCGAGGTCACGCGGCGCTATCCGCAGACCGTGCGCATCATTCTCTCAGGGCAGACCGACAAGGAGGCCATTCTCAGGTCCGTCGGGCCGGCGCACCAATTCCTGGCCAAACCCTGCGACCCGGACCTGCTCAAGGAGACCGTCGCGCGGGCCTGTGCTTTGCGGCAACTGCTGCACAGCGAGCACCTCAAGGGGCTCGTGTCGCAGGTCCGCTCGCTGCCGAGCCTGCCGCACTTGTATGTTCAGATTCAGGAGGAATTGCAGTCGCCCAACGCCTCACTGCAGCGCGTCGGCCAGATCATCTCGCAAGACATCGGCATGACCGCCAAAGTGCTGCAACTGGTGAACTCGGCTTTCTTTGGAATTCAACGCCGTATTACGCAACCGGCCCAGGCCGTGGCGTTACTCGGTCTGGAGACGGTCAACGCCGTGGTGCTGTCCGTCAAGCTCTTCTCGTCGTTCGACCAGGCGCTGATGGGCCGGGCGCACCTGACCACGCTGTGGGAACACAGCATGGCCACCGCGCGGCTGGCCAAACGCATCACGCTGGCCGAGCCCGACGGTCCCCGCCTGGCTAATTACGCCTTCATGGGCGGCCTGCTGCACGACGCCGGCAAGCTGGTGCTGGCCACTGATCTCGCGACGGCGTACCGCGAGGCCCTGGCGCTGGCCGAGCGGGAACAGCTTGCGGACTGGGTGGCGGAGCAGCGGGTGCTGGGCGCCACGCACGCCGAGGTGGGCGCCTACCTGCTCGGATTGTGGGGCCTGCCCGACCCGATTGTGGAGGCCGTGGCGTTTCACCACCACCCGGACGAATGCGCCGGGCGCGCGTTCAGCGCCCTGACGGCGGTACACGTGGCCAACGCGCTGGATCAGGAGTCCCGCCACACGGCCGACGCCCCGGCCCGGCCGTATCTGTGCGCGGACTACGTCGCAGCGCTCGGCCTGACCGACCGGTTACCGGCCTGGCGTGAAATGGTCGGAGTCGCGGTCGAGCAAACGAGCGTGCCATGACGGAAAAAGTGCTCTGCGTTGACGATGACGTGAGCGCCCTGAGCAGCTATCACCGGCAAATGCGCAAGAACTTCAACCTGGAGACGGCGACTAACGCGACCGACGCGCTCAAAACACTGCAGACCCGGGGGCCCTTCGCCGTGATCGTGTCCGACATGCGTATGCCGGGCATGGACGGCGTCCAGTTCCTGTCGCGCGCCAAGGCCATTGCCCCGGACAGCGTCCGGATCATGCTCACCGGTTTCGTCGAACAGCGCACGGCCATCAATGCGATCAACGAGGGCAGCATCTTCCGTTTTCTCACCAAGCCGTGCGCGACGGAGACGCTGACCCAGGCCATTTCTGCGGGCATTGCGCAGTACCGGCTGGTGACTGCCGAGAAGGAACTGCTGGGGCAAACGCTGCGCGGCAGTATTCGCCTGCTGATTGACGTGCTGGCCCTGGTGAACCCGGCCGCGTTTGGGCGCACCGCACGCATTCGCCAGGTGGTGCGGCAGCTCACGCAGGCCTTGAGTCTCGAACACACGTGGGAATTCGACATCGCCGCGATGCTCGCGCTCATCGGCTGCGTAACCATTCCGGCCGACGTCATGGAGAAAATCCGCCGAGGCGAGACGCTCGCGCCGGAGGAGGCCCAGCTTGTGGCGGCCCACCCTACGGTCGGGCACGATCTGATCGCCCGCATCCCGCGGCTCGAAGCGGTGGCCGAGATGATTCGCTACCAGGACTGCGCGTTCGACGGCAGCGCTTCGGCGGTGGGCGTGTGCAAGCAGGGGGCGGACATTCCGCTCGGCGCCCGGCTGCTCAAGGTCACCTTGGACCACGATGCCTTGAAGTCCACCGGGTTGACCAGCGTCGCAGCCGTGCGGCACATGCAGCAGCGGCCGCAGCAGTACGACCCGCAGTTGCTCGCGGCCATGCAGGGCATCGCCAAAGCGGAAGAAGCCCTGGAAATTCGCGAGGTCTCGGCAGAAGACCTCACCGACCACATGGTGCTGGCCGACGACGTGCTGTCTCGCAGCGGCATACTGATTCTCAGCCGCGGGCAGGAGGTCACGCACCATCTGCGTGAACGCCTGCGGAATTATGCCCGCCGGGCGGCGATTCGCGAGCCGATCCGGGTATTTGCGAAGACGGATTGACGCCGCGGCTCCGTCGCAGTCGAGTCGGCGGATCGCGCGCGCGAGCTACTTGTTCTCCGCGGGCGGGCGCAGCTCCGCTTGCAGGACATTGAGGACGATCTGCGTGCAGTCGTCCACCGTCTTCGGGTTCACCGCGTTGAACGCCTCCCAGTGCGAGTTCAGCAGCGCCGCGTACGGGCACACGCCGTCGGCGTCGAGCACGTACACGTGTACGCCGACCACGGCGTTCGGCCTGGTGAACAGGTACTCCGGCAGGAGCGCGTAGTCGGTCTTGAGCGGGTGCTGTTGGATGTAGGCCCGGAAGTCGGCGAGGCTGCCGCTAAGCATTTTGGCCTGGTTCATGCTCCACGGACTGCTGATCGGCACCTCGACGTCCGACACCGTGGCCGTGCCGAGTTTGGCCGCGGTCCAGAAGTCGCCGATCCGCTGGGCCGCGGCCGGGTCATAGCTCTTCGGGCCGTTGCTGCCAGCGCGCACAAAGGCCGGAAAGATGGTCACGGACGCCTGGCCCAGTTTCGCGCGGAGCGTTTTCTCCGCCGCCGGGTCGGCCACCCCTCCGCAGCCGCCCAGCATCAGAGCCAGTAGGCCGCCCAATGCGGCCAGTCCGCCGAGAGAAATGTGTGTTCGCATAGCATACTCCTTTGGTCGCACGCGATTGTGTAAGTGTCTGCTAACATATCAGCCACAACAGAAAACCTGTCGACGGCGCCTAGGCCGCCCCATCGCCCAGCAACCGCTGGCCGACAGCGCCGAACATCCGCTGGCGCCCGTTTTCGGAAAACAACCCCAACTCACGCCCGATGCTGCTGATCGTGCCCAGCCCGATGATCGCCCAGGCGAGCCAACTCACGTCTATCCCGGCGGCCAGCCCACGCTGCACGCGGTGCGCGTCAATCTGACGCACGAGGAACCGTTGATACCGGCGGTACATGTCCACCAGCGCCGCGCGGATGTCCGGATCGTCCGCCTCGCTCAATCCGGCGAAAACGAGGCGATAATGCCCGAATTCGCCGTGATGGCGGGCCTCGTACGCGAGCAACCGCTCCGCCGCCGTGTTCCCGTCCTCGTCCTGCCGGATAATCTTCCGCCAAATCGCGACCGATAACTCGTACACATAGCCGATTGCCGCGAGGAACATGGCCTTCTTGTCCGGCCAGAGTCGATACAGGATGTTCTCCTGCACCGCACACCGCCGCGCCAGTTCCGCGGTCGTCGTTCGGCGGTAGCCGAGTTCCGCAAAGGCGCGGGCGACGATGGGCAGGAGTTCCCGGCGTTTTTCGGTCAGTTGGTTGCGTCGCGGCATAACTGCGCTGGCTACCTCAGTCCGTCGGAATAGTAAGCGTATACTTACTGTATAACCCGCCCGCAGCCGCGCGTCAAATCGCGTGGCCGCAGGTCAGCCTGGTTACACAGGCCCAGGTCCGCGTCGCAAAACGGCTTGCGTCGGGCGCGCGCGGGCGTATAATCCAGTGAGTTCCTGGGGACGTAGCTCAACTGGGAGAGCGCCGCGTTCGCAATGCGGAGGTTGAGGGTTCGAGCCCCTTCGTCTCCAGTCGATCAAACCGGAAAAGGCCCCGCTCAGGACTGGGCGGGGCTTTTTCGTTCGGGTAGGGTGGCACGCTCCCGCGCGAGGGTCCGATAGCGCAGGTCCTTATTCGTGTGACGGAGCAGGTCCGATGACGACCGCGAGTGCCGCTGCCCCGGCCAAGCGGCGCGCCGGCTGCTCTGGGACCACTACCACCCGCAGTACTTCTTTTACTGGGTTATCTCCGTCGGCCTGCTCGCCACGCTGGCGATGGTCTGGTATCACCTCTGGCTGCTGGCCGATGCACGGAAACGTGCCGCGGCGTGAAGCGGGTGCGGCGATGGTATAATTGAGGTGTGGAGGTACCGGCGATGGGCTACACGGTAATTCTCGAACGCGAAGCGGACGGCGGGTACGTGGCGACGGTCCCGGCGCTGCCCGGCTGCGTATCGCAGGGCGACACCCGCGACGAAGCCCTGCGAAACATTCGCGAGGCCATCGAACTGTACATTGAGGACTGCCGTGCGGCCGGCGATCCGGTCCCGCAGGAGGATGGGCGGGAGTATGTCGACATTCGCATCGGTGCCTAATGGCTAAGTTGCCGGTCGACCTGTCGGGACGCGAACTGTGCACGGCGCTCGAGCGGGCGGGTTTCGTCTTTCGACGACAACGCGGTAGCCACATGATCCTGCGCCGCGTGGAGCCGCTCGCACGCGTCGTTGTTCCCGATCACCGAGTGATCCGCGTCGGAACACTGCGCCAGATTCTGCACGACGCGGGGCTGACGCTGGACGAGTTGCTGAGGCTGTTGGGCCGGAATTGAGCGAGCGCCCGAATCCCGATGGTGAGCGAGCCACGCATTTTCATCTCCGTCGCTGAGGAATCCGCCGACGTTCACGCCGCGGCGTTGGTACGCGCGGCGCGCGAGCAGATGCCGGATGTGACCTTCCACGGTCTGACGGGGCCGCGGCTGCGGGCGCTGGGCGTCGAGACGGTTTACGACTTCGCGTCGCACGCGGCGATGCTCAGCGGCGTCCTGGGGGTCATCGGACACGCTTGGCGAGCCGTGAAGACGGTCGAACGCTCCTGGCGGGCACGCCGGCCGGACCTCGTGGTGCTCCTGGATTCGCCGGAACTGCACCTGCGGCTCGCGCGGAAGGCGCGGAAGCTCGGGATCCCCGTCCTGTACTACATCGCCCCGCAGACGTGGGCCGCGCGTGCCGGACGAAACCGGCAGATTGCCCGGGACGTGAGCCGGCTCGCTTGCATTTTGCCGTTTGAGGAAGAGTACTTCCGCCGGCAGGGTGTCGCGGCCGAGTACGTGGGACATCCCCTGTTCGAAACACTCCGCCAGGAGAAACCCATCCCGGACACGGTGTCTTTCTTGAAAACGCGGGCCGGCGGACGGCCGATCGTCGCGCTGCTGCCCGGCTCACGGCGGCATGTGATCGACGTCATGCTGCCGAAACAACTCGAAGTCGTGCATCGGCTGCGTGCCGGCGGGAAACCGGTCTACGCGGCGATTTCGTGCGTGTCGGAGGAGCGGCGGGAGCAGATTCGCCAGCTACTCACCAAGGATGGCGCCGCGCTCCGTCCGAGCCGGCTTCTGTGGACGCCGACATCGACATCGTCATCGCCGACAACGCCAGCTTGCTCACCGCGGCGGACCTCGTGCTGGTCGCCTCGGGCACGGCTACGCTGCACGTTGCGTACTACCGCAAGCCGATGATCGTCATGTACGACGCGGGCCGGCTGCTCGCCCTGCCGTACCGGCTTTTCGGACGATTTGTGTTGAAATCGCCGCACCTGTCGCTGGCGAACATCCTCGCCGGTGCGCGGGTGGTGCCGGAATTCATGCCGTTTATCGCCGACGTGGCGCCCGTTGCGGACGTAGCTCGGCAACTGCTGGAAGATGACGGCTGGCGGCGGCTGATGACGTCGCAGCTTGACGATGTTGTCCGGCCATTAGAGGCAACGGAGGCAAGCACCAGCGTCAGCCGGATCATGCGGGGAATGTTGGCGAATGCGTAGGGCGGCCAATCCAAAATCCAAATTCCAAAATCCAAAATGGAAACGCAAGTCTCGGCGGGCACGCTAACATACCGGGCTAGTCGGCCAAGGACGGTGGGCGGTGCCCACCCTACATGAGGAGATGTGCGGTGCCTTTGGCGTACAACCAACGGACGTGTTACTGCGGCGACGTGGGAGTCGAACGCATTGGTCAAACCGTGTTGCTCGTGGGCTGGGTCCATTCCCGGCGCGACCTCGGCGGCATGATCTTCATCGACCTGCGCGACCGCGAGGGGCTCGTGCAGCTCAAGTTCGATCCCGATATCAACCCGAGTGCTCACGGCGTCGCGCACAAGGTGCGGTCGGAGTACTGCCTCGCGGTCCGCGGCCAGGTCGGCCCGCGGCCCGACGGGCTGGTGAACCCGAACCTCAAGACTGGCGCGATCGAGGTGCAGGTCAGCGAAATCGACGTGCTCAGCGAGTCGGAAACACCGATTTTCGCGCTGGCCGACGAGATCGACACGAACGAGGAGACGCGGCTGGAGTATCGCTTCCTCGACCTCCGCCGCCGGCCGGTGCAACAGGCCTTGATCACGCGGCACCGCATCGCCAAGACGATCCGCGACTACTTCGACGAGCACGGCTTCATCGAGATTGAAACCCCGTTCCTGACGAAGAGCACTCCGGAAGGGGCCCGCGACTACCTCGTGCCGTCGCGCATCTATCCGGGGCATTTCTACGCCTTGCCGCAATCGCCGCAGCTCTTCAAGCAACTGCTGATGATGAGCGGCTTTGACCGCTACGTGCAGATTGTGCGCTGTTTCCGCGACGAGGACCTGCGGGCTGATCGCCAGCCGGAGTTCACGCAGCTCGACATGGAAATGTCGTTCGTCCAGCCGCCGGACGTGCTGAACATCATTGAAGGCTGCCTCGCCCGGCTGATGAAGGTCATTCTTGGGGTCGAGGTCCCGACGCCCTTCCCGCGGATGACGTACGACGAGGCGGTACGCGACTACGGCATCGACCGCCCGGACACGCGCTACGACCTGAAGATCAAGGACGTAACCGCGCTCGGCAAGAAGACCACGTTCGGCGTGTTTACCGAGGCGGTCGCGAAGGGCGGCGTCGTGCGGTGCATCCGCGTGCCCGGTGGGGCGGCGATGACCCGCAAGGAAAGCGACGCGCTCACCGAAGACATGAAGGGCATCGGCGCCGGCGGCCTGCCGCTGGTCAAGGTGGCCGAGGAGGGCGGCAAAGTTGTCCTCCAAACGGGGATCGCCAAGTTCTTCACCGCCGAGACGAGCGGAGAATTACTGACCGCGACGAGTGCCCAGCCGGGCGACAGCGTGTTCTTCGCGGCGGGGCCGGCGTCCGACGTGAGCCGGCACCTGGCCTGGCTGCGGGAGACCGTCGCCAAACGTCGCCATCTGATCCCGGCCGGGAAGTGGAACTTCCTGTGGGTCGTCGAATTTCCGATGTTCGACTTCCACCCGGAAGATGGGCGCTACTACGCCGTCCACCACCCGTTCACCACGCCGCGCGACGAGGACCTGCCGTACCTGGAATCGGACCCCGGCCGGTGCAAAGCCAAGGCCTACGACATCGTGCTCAACGGCGTCGAGATCGGGGGCGGCAGCATCCGAATCCACCGCGCGGAAGTGCAACAAGCGGTCTTCCGCATTTTGAACATGAGCCCAGAGGAACAGGAGCTGAAATTCGGCTTCCTGCTGAAGGCGCTGCGCTACGGTCCGCCGCCGCATGGCGGGATCGCGCTCGGGCTTGACCGAATCGTGATGCTGCTCACGGGCACGGCGAGTATCCGCGATGTCCTGGCGTTCCCCAAGACCGCGCGGGCCATGTGCTTGCTCACGCAGGCGCCGAGCCCGGTAACGCCGGAGCAACTCAACGAGCTCGGTATCCAGGTGGCGAAGTAGCGACGAAGCCTCGAAGCGACGACGGGAAAGAGCCGCGCAAGGAGAAGGCACATGTCGGATCAGAAGAAACGAGCGTCCTGGTCGCTAATTGCGTTCAGCGGCGCGCTGCTGCTGGTAGGCGTGCTGCTCGGGCAGGGTTTGCTCACGCCGCGAGCGGCCCAAGCCCAGATCCCCGATAGCGGGGCGCAGCTCAACGCGATGATCACGGAGATGAAGACCACGAATCAGAAACTTACCGAGGTTGTGGGCCTGCTGAAGGAGATTCGCGACGCCCAGGTCGCGGAGCAGGGCGAGAAAAAGGACAAGGCCGGCAAGCCACCGCGCCCGTAGACCGGCGGACTATTGCCGTGCCGTGGTCCTCTCCCGGCGGCAGAGGTAGCGTCCCAGCGCCCGCACCGCCTGATCGCACGAGCGAAAGACCGGCACGCCGGCGGCTCGCAGCGCGTTCACCAGCGGATCGTACAAGCTGCCGGAATCAACATTCACGATTAACGGCTTGTGCGCCGCTTTGAACAGCCGCGGCAGCCGTTCAAGCAGCGCGCCGGGTTTGTGAATCTCGTCCGGCGTGGTCAGCATCGCCGGCGTCAGGGGCACGAGCGACGCGACCAAGGCGTCGATTTCGGGGCAATCGAGCAGCACCCGCAGGCAGTCCTCGTAGGCCTGTTCGTTGGCCATCGGCGTAAGATCGAGCGGGTTGCGGGCATTCACGAGCTTGTCGAGCTTGTGTTTGGCGAGCACGTCGCGCAGCCGCCGCCGGGCCTCGTCCGACAGGGTGGCCATTTCAAGCTGGTAATCCGCTCCGAGCACCGCGTCGGCCATGCCGACGGTCTCGAAACCCGCGTTGCTGACAGCACCGAGGCGCGGCAGCCCTGGCGCGACCCCGGCAGCACTTGGCAGCGGCTTGTCGTGCAGCGCGGTGGCCATATCCACAAGCTGCTCCCACGCTTTGAAGGACTCGACGACCAGCGCGCCGGCGTTCGCCGCGGCGGCCGTGCAGACATCGTAGTCGCCCGCGACCGACGCGGTGTGCCCGGCCGCCGCAGAGCGCCCCGACGGCGTCCGGCCCGCCTTGTAGAACACAACCGTCTTGCCTGCCGCGGTCACGTCACGGACGGCGCGGACGAAAGCGAGCCCGTCGAGGTTGGCGAAGCCCTCCGCGTAGACGCCGAGCACGTCGATGTCGGGCCGCTCGCCGACCACGCGCACCAGGTCCGCGATGCTGAGGTCGATCTGATTGCCCAGCGAGATCGAAATGGCGGGGTCGAGCATTTCCAGGTTGCTGAGCCGGCTGACAATGAACGCCCCGCTCTGCGAAATCAGCGCGACGCGCCGGGCGGCTGCCGTCCAGCGCGTGTCGAGCTTGCTTTGCGGAATGAAAAACGTGTCGTAGTGTCCCGGCCGCGACTGAATCCCCATGCAATTTGGCCCGAGAAACACCGGCCCCCCATCCTGCCGCGCGCGGCCTGCGGCGATTGCGGCGCGAATCTGTTTCTCGATCTCCTCGGTTCCCTCGGTCTCGCCCAGGCCGCCGGGAATCATGATCGCGGCGCCGACCTTGCCGCTGGCCACGACTTCCTGCGTGATTTGCGGCATCGCGGCGGCGGGCGCGGCGATCACCAGCATGTCCACCGGCTCCGGCAGCGCGGCGACGGTCGCCACGCAGGGCACGCCGTCAATCGTCTTTTCGTTTTCCTTGACGATGTGCAGGTGTTTGGCGTCAAAGCCACACTTTTGGATGTTGTTCAGGATGATGCGCCCGAAGTTCTGCGCGCTGCTCGACACGCCGAGGACCGCGATGGCGCGCGGCTGGAGCAGTTGGCGGATTTTCTCGATCGGCCGCGCCGCCGGCTTCACGTCTGCCGTCGCGAGGCGTCCGCGTCCATCGAGCGGCACGAGCCGCTGCTGGCGGAAAGCGAAGGGGTTGACTTCCAGTTCGGCCACGTCCGGCCCTTCGACGCCGCGATCGACGCAGAAGTGCCGGGCGAACGAAATAAACGCCCGGAAGGCCCGCAGCAGTTCGCCGTCGGAGACGATGCGGTGATGCCCGCGGGCCCGGCCGGAGAGAATGTCATACGCGGCCGTGTTCTTGAACAGTTCCAGGAATTCCTCGGGCGTCGTGTCCATGGCGCAGGCTTTGGCGACGGCCAGGCCCGGCCGCATGCGCGTCGCCAGGTATTCGGTGTCCACGCCGCCCAGCCCCGCCGCGATGACCGGACCGAATTCGCGCGTCGCGCGGACGCCGACGAACAGCTCCTTGCCGAAGCCCGCTTGCGTCCCCTCCACAAACTCGACCACCAGCACACCGGCCACGCGCGCCGAGCCCAGGTGCTTGGCGACCATGCGCTCGATGGCGCGCCGGACGGCGTCGTATTCCTTCGGTAGAAACACGACCCCGCCCGCTTCCGTCTTGTGGGTCACGTCCTGCGAAACGAGCTTGAGCGCCACCCGGTCGCCCGGAAACTGCGCCAGCGCCTCGGGCGAGATCAGCCCGTCGGTCGGCACGAAGACGTACTTCGGCGGCGAAATCGCGCCGACCAGCTCGATGAGCATGTAGACTTCGTGCTCATACAACGGCCGGCGGTCTTCTTCGTACGCCCGCATGAGCGTCCCTTCGAACGCCGCCGCTTCCGCCCCCGTCAGCCGGTCCGCGACCAGGTCCACGTCGTTGAGCGCTGGCGGCGCCGGTGGTTCTGCCTTCAGCAGCAACTCGGGATCGAGACCGTCGAGCCAGCTTCGCACGGCCCGCGAGGTGCCGCCGC
>JAGVEP010000008.1 GCA_020058145.1 Phycisphaerae bacterium
CCGCGGCCGCGAAACTGCCGCCGAAGGAGGTCAACGTAAGCACCATGCCGGTAAAGCGGCTCGAGAGCATTCGCCTGGGGGGCTACGTCACCGCCGCCGGCACGGTGGTGCCCTTTCCGATGGCTGTGACCGCCGGTGCGGGCGAGAAGTCGCCGCCGGGATCCTCCTTCACCGGCCGTAAGAGCGACACGCAGTTCGACGTGGTGCGCTTCACGCTGTCCGTGCTGGTGGATGAACGCGAGCTGCTGAAGCTCATCGACGCCGTCACGCGGCAGAATTTCTATCAGCTTGTCGGCGTGGAATTCACGCTGGTCGAATCCAACGATGCGGCGGGCTACATGTATGGCGAAGCGCCGGTCGTGCGGGCGGTGTTGGATTTCGAGGGTTACTTCGCGCGGAAGTTGTTCAAGGAACTGATGCCGGAACCGGTGCTCAAAGAGCTGACCCCGGCTGAGGGTGCCCAGAAACCCGGCGCGCCGCGCCGCGGCAAGTGAACGCGGCCGTCCGGCCCGCGGCGCCGGCTTGGGAGACGCAGACATGGCCAAGAAAGGTTCGCTGAGCTTCATCGAGCTACACTTGGAAAAGGGCCTGTTGGGGTTGGCGGTGCTCGCACTCGCAGCGTCCGCCACTTATTTCCTGATCCTCGAACCCAACAAAGCGGATTTTGGCGGGCAGGCGCTCGGCCCACGCGAGTTGGACGAGGCCATCAAGCGCAAGGCCCAGGAACTTCAGCAGGCCGTCGAAAAAGCAAGGCCCAAGGTGCCGGAAATCCCGGCGTATTCGCGGAAACTGCGCGACGGTTTCGAGGGCGGCATTTTCGCCGGGCTGGACGCCAACGCCCCGACGCTCCCACCGGTGCTCAAGATCGCGGCCCGCTTCGGTCAGCCGCTGCCGGTGCTCGAGGGCGAGAAGGAGCTCAGCAGCGTCGTGGTCGCGCCGCCGCTGCCCCCGGGTCCACCGGCCGTCCGCACGGGCATCAGTCTGGTCCGGCCGGAACCGCTGGTGCTCACCGGGTCCGCCAAACCGACCCCGCCCCCTGCGCCCGAGCCGACCGAATTATCGTGGGTCACGGTGGGGGCCTATTTCTCGCTCGAGGCCCAGCAACGCGAGATGATCGCGGCCGGCTACGCGGCCTACCGCGCCAAGCCCAGCGTGCTGGCGGTCGACGTCGAGCGCCAGGAAATGCTCCCCGACGGCGAATTCTCCGCCTGGCTCGGCGTGCAGCCGGGCAAGGCCATGCCGCAATTCGATCCGCCGGCCCCGGTATTCGATCGCAAGACGGGCGACCTGCAAAACACCAAGGAGCTGGACGAAAAGCTCAAGCAAACGGCTGAGTTGCAAACCGAGCTGATGCAGCCGCCCTTCTTCCCGGTTGAAGCCGGTGACGAATGGGAGCCGCCGCTGCCCGGTCCAGGAGGCCGCGAAGATGTCGAGTCGGGGGACGAGCCGAAACCCGAGCCCCCCGGCGAAGGAAAAAAGCCGTCGAAGAAACCGCCCGGCGAGGAGCGCCTGCCGGGCGCGGGTGGACGACAGAATCAACCGCCGACTCCCCCCGGTCAACCTCGCCCCGGCGGCTTCACCCCGCCGGGCGGCGCGCCGACGCCGGCTGCGCCGCAGCAGTCGGCCAGTGCCAAAATCAAGGAGGCGCTCAAGGAGGCCCGCAAGGCGCTGAAGGACAAGGACTATGACACGGCGGAGCAAAAGGCCCGCTCCGTTACTCAGAACAGCGACGCCAAAACGAGTGACAAGAAAGAGGCGAACAGAATCCTCGACGAGGCCAAACGCGCTCGCGACAAGCTGAGAAAGCAGAAAGAAGGGCCGCGCCCGCCGGGCCACGAGCGTGAGAAACGCGATCTCGTGAAGAACCCGGACAATGACGGCGAGGTCGCCGTTTGGTTCCACGACGAATCGGCCGGCCCCGGTAAGACCTACCGCTATCGGCTGCGCGTGAAACTCTGGAACCGCTACGTCGGCCGGCGCACGGCTTTGCGCGACCCGGCCCAGGCTGAGAAAATCGTGCTCGTCGGCCAGTGGTCCGCCCCCAGCGCACCCATCACGGTGGCGCCGAAGCGACATTTCTTCCTCCGCGGCCCCGTCTTCGGCGAGTCCGCGGCCAATATCGAGGTCTACACCTGGCATCGCGGACGCTGGCTCAAGGAAGACTACAAGGTCCGCGTCGGCGACACGATCGGCGCGCCGGCCACCGTCAAGACCGGCGAGTCCGACAAGGACGGCAAGACCAAGAGGGAACAAATCGACTTTGCCACCGGTGCAGTCGTGCTCGACCTGCGGCTCGACGAGCCCGTCCAGGTTCGGCGCGCGGCCGGCAAGGAGGGCGAATTCAAGTACACCGAGGCGAAGTCCTTGGTCCTCGTGTACCTTGACCCGGTCGACGGGCAAGTCAAAGAGCGCAGCGCCGAACTCGACAAGAACGACCCGCAGTACAAGAAACTCAAGGACGAGTGGGACGCCATCAAGTAGGGTGGGCATCGCCCGCCAGGAAGCTGCCTGAAAGGGCCGTGCTTGCCGCTACGATTGACCATCCTCGGTTCCGGCACCTCGCACGGCGTGCCCATGATCGCGTGCGACTGCACCGTCTGCACCTCGACCGACCCCCACGACCGCCGCACGCGCCCCAGCGCCGTCTTCAGCTTCGACGCGCGCAACGTGCTGATCGACACCGCCCCTGAATTGCGGCTGCAGTCGCTCGCGCAGAATCTGCGCCGTGTGGATGCGGTGCTGTATACCCATGCGCACGCGGACCACATGGTCGGGCTGGATGACGTGCGGCGTTTCAACGGCATCGCGGGCGGCGCGCTCAATATCTACGGCAGCCCGGAGACGCTGGCCCGGCTGCGGCGGATGTTCGCCTATGCCTTTCGCGAGGAGCCGGACTACCCGAGCGAAAAGCCCCACCTGGTGCCAGTCGAGGTCAACGCCCCGTTTGAGCTTTTTGGACGAGCCGTGACGCCGATTCCCTACCGGCACGGCCACACGGCGGTTTACGGCTACCGCATCGGCGAGATCGCCTATTGTCCGGACTGCAATTTCATCCCGGACGAATCCCATGCGCTGCTGACGGGTCTCGACACGCTGATTCTGGACGCCCCCATGCGTCGCGC
>JAGVEP010000256.1 GCA_020058145.1 Phycisphaerae bacterium
AGACGGTGCGCGTTCGCTGCGTCACCACCCCGGACAAGGCCCAGAAAGTCCTGCTCAACCGCCTCGGCCTACGCCTGCCGCAACCCCTGCGGTACCTGGAGGAGGTTGCGAAAATGTAGTGGAAACTTCTACGAGAAAGCGACCCTGGCGCCACGGCCAAGGCTGATTCTGCCTCATAGCTGTTCAACTTGGGTTAGTCCTGCCGCTGGCGCAGCTTGTCGAAATACGGGCGACTGAGCGCTTCCAGGAGGCGGCGAGCCTCGTGGTAGTCCGCCACGCACTGCCGGACCACCGGCTCTCCGGTCTTTGGCACGGAGAGTTGCAGCTTGGCCTTGACAGCGCAGGGCGAGACGCTACCTTGGTGATCATGACGATTGCGGGGTAGAGCAGTTGGTAGCTCGTCGGGCTCATAACCCGGAGGTCGCAGGTTCGAGTCCTGCCCCCGCTAGTGCCTAACTTACGCAGGATCAAGGAGTTGGCTCCGGATCCTGCGTTTTCTTTTGCGCAGGGGTGACCAAAAGGTGCCCACCGCAAACGACGCAGGGTCCGGAGTGACCATGGAGGCCCTGCGATGGCAGCCATCTTCCGAAAACCCGGCCAGGAGACCTGGTGGGTCACCTACTACGTCAACGGCCTGCGCGTCCGGCACTCCCTGCGGACCCGCGAGGAGCGGATCGCCCGCCTCAAGCTCAAGAAGCTGGAGGGCGACCTCGTCACGGGCGAACTCGTCCAAGCGTCGCGCACACCGCTGGTCCCGTTCCTCGCCGCCTTCTGTGAGCACCTCAGCACGATCCGAACGCGAAAGTCGTACAAGAACGACCTGTCATACCTGCGGACGGTGTTCGGCCCCGTTTGCGACGCGCTCAAACCGGGCACTACCGTCAACCACCGGCACCAGCCCAAGAAACCGGTTACGGTCGAGGATCGGTTCGCGGGCCGGCACATTCAGGTCAAGGTGCTCGAAGAGCTCACCGCCGGCATTATCGAGGCGCATATCACGCAGCGTGTGAAGCAGGAGGGAATCGCCCCGAAGACCGCGAACCGCATCCGCGAGGTGCTGCACGTCCTGTTCACGTACGCGATCCGGCAACACGGGTTCCGGTCGGCCGATCGGCGATTCCCCAACCCGGTCGATGCCGTCCCCCGGCGAAAGGAGGCGGAGCGGCAAATTCGGTTCCTGACGCTGAAGCAGATCGATGAACAGCTGCGTGTGCTGGCGGAGCGGCCGGTGATCCAGGCGCTGGTCGCGACCTACATCTACGCCGGCCTGCGCCGCGAGGAGGCGCTGTGGCTGACCCCGGACGACGTGGACCTCAAGGCCGGCATGATCCGAGTGCGCCAGAAGGTTGTGAATGGCGAATCCTGGCAGCCCAAGACGCGGAAAAATCGCCGCGTGCCGATTTCGTCCTCGTTGCGGAGCTACTTGGAAGCTTGTCAGCACCCCGATGGTTCGGTCTGGTTTTTTCCGTCGCCCACCGGCAAGCGCTGGGACCCGGATAACTTTTCGCAGGACCTACGCGAGATCAACGAGCGGAACGGCCTATCGTGGGCGTGCCTCGACTTTCGGCATTCGTTCGGCAGCCACCTCGCCCAGAAGGGCGAGTCGCTCTACAAGATCGCTGAGCTAATGGGCAACAGCCCCGAGATCTGCCGACGACACTACGCCGCGCTGATTCCGGAGCAGATGCGAGACACGGTCGAGTTCCACCCGCGGCCACAACTCGTGCATGCTGAGGGCCGCGACGAGGCTTGCGCATAGAGCGGGTAACAGGACCGCCCGGCGATCGCAGCTCCGCTTCTCCGGTTCGCATCCGTTCCAAGTTCTTTGGCGGCCTTCGCCGGCTCGACTACCAGGTCGGCGGAGGCCGAACCGTCTCATCGAACAGCCTTGTCAACTGGGCGCCATGCGCGATCCGGCGATCCGCAGGCCCAGTCCGATGACGACCACCGACCGTCCGCGGCCTGCCGCTACGGGCATCCCACCAGCTCGTTGTCCGCCAGCCGTCCGCGTAGTGCCGAGTGCCGGAGTTGGGCCTCGCCCCGCTTGACCGCAATCGCGACCGCGCGTGGCGTGCCGACCACCACGACCAGTTTCCGACCGCGGGTGATGCCCGTGTAGAGCAGGTTGCGCTGCAGCATCACGTAGTGCTGCGTGTGCACGGGGATCACGACCGCTGGGAATTCGCTGCCTTGCGCCTTGTGGATCGTCATCGCATAGGCGGGGACCAGCTCGTCCAGCTCGCCGAAGTCGTAGACGACGGCCCGGCCGTCGAAATCCACCCGCAGCTCGCGCTCGTCCGCGTCCACGCCGGCCACGAGGCCCAGGTCGCCGTTGAACACGTCCTTGCCGTAGTTGTTCTCGGTTTGCAGCACGCGGTCGCCGACCCGGTACGTGTAGCCGAACCGGTCGACCGCGGGCTGGCCCTCCCGGGCCGGGTTCAGCTTGGCCTGGAGCACCTGGTTGAGGTTGCGGGCGCCGAGCAGGCCTCGGTTCATCGGCGTCAGCACCTGGATGTCACCGATCGGGTCGAGCCCGAACCGGCGTGGGATGCGCTCGGCGACAAGCTCGACGATCCGCTGGACTGCGGTTTCGGGGTCGTCGACGGACACGAAGAAGAAGTCGCCATGGCTGCGACTATCGAGCGGGGGCATGCGGCCGGCGTTCACCGCGTGGGCCGCCTGGATGATGCGGCTCTGTGCTGCCTGCCGGAAGACTTCGGTGAGCCGGGCGGTCGGCACTACCCCCGATGCGATCAGGTCGCCGAGCACCGCCCCCGGCCCGACCGAGGGTAGTTGGTCCACGTCGCCGACCAGGATCAGGGCGGCGCGTTTCGGGACGGCCTCGAGCAGGCTGTGCGCCAAGGCCCACGCGGTGACGGGGTTCACGATGGCACAGGCGCCCTGCTCATCGTCGACATGCCGGGGCAGCGGCAGGCAGTTCTGCACCGGCACCACCGCGTACTCAGCCCACAGGCCGTCGCCAGCCTGAGTGCCGCACGCCACGCGGCGCCCCACGAGCCAGCGTCCACGCCAACTCCCTGCCTGAACGACCACTCCGCAGCCCTCGAACCCGGGTGTGATCGGTAGCCGAGACGGTGCGGAGTACCGGCCCTCGCAGAACAAAATGTCCGATTGGTTCACCGGTGACGCTCTGACGGCGACGAGCACCTGACGGGGGCCCGGTGTCGGCACGGCCTTCTCGACCAGCCGGATGCTGCCGGGGCCGGCGAACTCATGCAGTTGGAGGGCACGCATGTGCGACGGAATGGTCATGCAGTTCCTCCACGAGGTGGGCCGAGGGTCAAAGCGCGAGATCGCTTTCAAGGCCGACCTCACGCTAGCCCTCATACCACTCGGAACACCCCGCGTCCGATTTTCTTGACGCCGGGCATGGTCCGCAGGATGACGCCGACGCTTTTTGCGAGTGTCTTGTTGCGGCTCGTGTAGCCGGCCCTAAGTACCAGTTTTCATAAATAATATGACGTATTATCTAGCGGGCGTGCTGCGTTCGTGGCATACTGGTCCCCGTGGCAGGAGGCCAGAATATGCCA